>JBEGML010000307.1:0-3021 GCA_041183145.1 Bacteroidota bacterium
GAAATTATGCAAGATCTCTGTTAGTTGGAGGCATATCGGTAAAACAAAAAGACTGGTTATTCAGAACACATATTTTCAGTGAACAGGATAACCGCAACAAGCCCTTGTCTTTCACTCTTGATGGAAGAAAAAGAGAAATATTGCGCAATGCCGGCGACAGTTCGAACCGTGCGGTTGTGCAGTTGATTGACACCGTGACCTACAGTGACGATCTTATTTTATATACCTCAAGAGATACTCTGGTAAATGGAATACTTTACGAAAATGTCTTTGTGTATTCCACCAATCCTGAGCTGGCAATTTACAGACCGGTTTTTTCGGTGGTAGGAATTGGAAGAGGAAATTACCGACAGGTGAATACCACAGCCAACGGGAAGGTGTTCGAATGGATAGCACCATTAGACGGAATTCTGCAGGGAGATTACGAGCCAGTGGCACAATTACCAACTCCCACACAAAAGCAAATGGCAGTTATGGCAGGCGAATGGACACCGAATGCCCAAACAAAAATTATTGTGGAAGCTGCAGGAACCAAAAACGACAGAAATACTTTTTCTTCAATTGATGCAACAGACGATCAAGGGAGCGGACTGAGGGTGATTGCAGAAAACAAAACTTCGGTTGGTAAAAAAGGAATTGCTGTTGTAAGTGATTTGCAATATGAATTTGTAAGCCGGAACTTCAGTCCGATAGAACGCTACCGCAGTGTTGAATTTGAGCGTGACTGGAATCGTTTAAATGCAGATATCAAAAACAGGCAGCATCTGTTATCCGTTTCGGCAGGACTTAACAAAGATAAAGCCGGAGAGCTACGCTACAGACTGAATAGTTTTAACGAAGCAGAGAACTACAATGGCATACAGCATATGCTGACCGGGAACTATGCAGATAGTACCTGGACCTTACAGGGAAAATCAAGTTATTTACAAAGCAGAGCCAGCGAGGAGAGCAGCTCATTTCTCAGGCAGCGATATACAATAAAGAGACGCTTGTTTAAAAAGTGGCAAGCCGGATTCTGGGGTGATCAAGACCGTAGCGAGATACGTGAAACGGGGAATGATGACTTAATACCCAGAAGTTTCCATTTCATAGAATGGGCAGGATTTGCAGGCAGTGCAGATACCACAGGGAATAGTGCTGAGGTACGTTATACTCAACGCTATGACTGGCTCAGTGATGGCAAAAACTTCAAACAGGCCACATTTGGTGAAAGTTATCAACTCAGCGGAGCCATCAGAGAAAACCCCAACCATCAGTTTCGGAGCACTGTAAGTTACCGGAAGATGAGTGTTCAAGACAGCGTGATAAGCAGACAGCAACCCGAGGAGACTGTGTTGGGGAGAATAGAATATGGAACCAGAATTTTAAAAGGAGCCATTAGTACACAAACCTTTTACGAAATAGGAACAGGACAAGAAGTGAGGAAAGAGTATGTGTTTCTGGAAGTAGCGCCCGGACAAGGCAGTTATACCTGGAAAGACTACAACAACAACGGGGTAAAAGAGCTCAATGAATTCGAGGTTTCGGTATTCAACGATCAGGCGCGATACATAAAAGTATTCACGCCAACGAACCAATTTGTCAGAACCTATAACAATCAATTCAGCGAGGTTTTAAATTTATCGGCACCATCATACTGGGCTGCCCGAGGAAAGAAATGGCAAAAGTTTAGTGCGAGATTCAATAATCAAACTGCATTTCGCCTGGAACGTAAGACGAGTGATTTACCGGCCTTAGAAGCCTTTAATCCATTTATTCAGCCCGGGAACGATAGTAATCTGGTGAGTCAGAATACTGCTTTGCGGAACACCGTATTCTTCAACCGTTCAAATCCGGTAGCAGGCATTGATTACACCCTGCAAGACAATCGCAATCGCAATTTACTGGTGAATGGAAATGAGAGCAGGCAATTGAAGAGCCATACAGGAAAGTTGCGATGGAATGTAAAATCGGGATTTTTGATTAACGGAGAATACACACAAGGGGCACGCAGCAGCGGTTCAGAATTTTTCAGCAACCGAAATTACAGCATCAACTTTCGTGAGTGGGAGTCTAAGCTTACCTGGCAGCCGGGCGTTGCGTTCAAACTCAGTGTAAGTTACAGGAACAGCAACAAGTCTGATATCACACAAGATTCCCTTATTCGCAACCTGAGTGATAACATTGGAATAGATATCAGATACAATGAAGTAAGCAGAGGTACTTTTCAGGCGAAATTTAACATGATACAAATGCGTTTCAACGGAGATCCGAATTCACCGTTGGGATTTGAAATGTTGGAGGGATTGCTGCCCGGAAGAAATTTCGTTTGGAATGTTACCTGGCAGCGGACACTGGTTAATAACATGCAGTTGAATTTGAGCTATGACGGAAGGAAATCAGCAGAGGGCAGAATCATTCATACGGGCGGGCTTCAGGTGAGGGCGTTTTTTTGAGGCAATGGAAGAATGTGGAATCAATCAGTGAAATTGGGTGAGATTGACCCGGGAAATCTGCAAGGGAAAAAAATAATAAATTTTAGAAATTCAACTGTTTACAAGATTAGCAAGAGCAATCTAATTAAATACACATTCCGGAATAAGAAGAACTGCATGGGCTGTTCATACCAGGGGCAATCATTCTAAAGCATATTAGAAAACAAACCTGATGCTTATGTAATAGTTCCGACCATCGGAGGGAATGATGCCCGGCCCCGGATACCCAGCTGCACGCCGGGTGGCATATTTTTCATTCAATGCATTATTGATGCCTGCACTTAAGCGCAAAAAAGCATAGGGTTCATAACCAAGTGATGCGTCAAGAGTTTGGTATCCCTGCAAAGCTCCGGTGGTAGCCATGGCATTTGGATTTTCTGAATTCAATGCATCGGTAAAAACCTTGCCCGTCATACTGTACTGAAGGTCTGCATGTAGTTTCTTATACCAGAACTGCGTTCCAAAACGGTGGATGTAACGTGGGGCGTATTCCACTCTGTTTCCGTTCAGATTCTTCTCTTGAATCTGATTGTTACTGACAGAGGTG
>JBEGML010000308.1:0-2805 GCA_041183145.1 Bacteroidota bacterium
ATCATCTCGGGTTTGATTTTAAGCAGATTTGAGAACAGTCTTATCATATCTTCTCCCATGTACCAGGTGCCCAAGGAGCCAAGGTAGATAAGTAGCTCGCTTTTGGAATTTAGGTTTAATTGAATTCGTTTATTTTCAATGTCTGTATTTTTTAAGCTTGAGGGATTAAAATGCGAAAGATCAGCACAGCAGGGAATAACGGTAATTTTGTTCTCATCTGCTGAAGAAAGATATTGGTTTAAAATTTCTCTTTTTGCGGCATGAGTGAGGCTGACAATGTGATGTGCATGATGTAGAAAGTCTTTTTCTTTTTTTTTGAAAAAGCGATAAATCAAATTAAAAACAGGATTGCTTAGGTTCCATATTTTTCCGTCAACCCGCTCATCTGCCCAAAAGCCCCGCATGTCAAAAAGAAAAGGAATGTTAAATCTTTTGCTCATTTTTTCACCGCACAAGGCACTGATGTAGCTTCTGCAGTGTAAGATTTTTATATCGTTGGCAGCAATAATGGATCGGGTTTTATTGATCATCATTCGCAAATCGATAATCGTTGAAAGTACAGGCGGGTTCTTTGTGTAAAGGCAGGGATACCAGTGAATACCGCTGCTATCAAGCAGGTTTTTAATTTTGTTTCGTCCTGCCTTTAATCTGTCTGGTTTTTCAAAACTAATAAGATGAAATACGAAGCCATGACTACTCAGACCTCTCAAATATGGAATTACCTGAGACTGACCCAACGGATCTGTCATCCCATCATAGGATATGTACAAAACATGAATTGCTTTCATTCAATGGCAATATTGCTAAATTTGAGCGTGATTTACCTCTTAAGCCAGCAAGTTGTTAACATTTTTTGATTTTGCTCTACTTCCTATTTATCTGATTTTGATTATCAGTTTTCATCTGCGTACCAAGAGCAGGCTGATTACAGAAAATCCTATCTATGAGTTTTATGTGAGAGGCTTAAGTGCTAAAATTACTGGAGGTATCATTTTTTGCCTCGTATATACATTATACTATGAAGGTGGTGACACAACTGCCTATTTCTTATCAGGGGTTTATCTCTTCAACCTATTTTTTAAAAACCCGGAAATATGGTTAAAGATAATGATGAATGATCTTACCTGGGAGAACTATTATTTTTTCGATGGGGAAACAGGTTTCCCTGTTTATTTCCGTGATCCTCAGTCTTTCACAGTTGTAAGATTAACTTGTCTTTTCCAGTTTTTTTCTCTTAAGAGTTATTTACTCACCACTACCTTGCTTGCAACGGTCTGCTATCAGGGGATATGGCGGTTTTTTACAATGTTTTGTGAACTGTATCCATCGATGAGGCGTTCGTTTTATTATTCAATTCTTCTTGTACCCTCCATTTTGTTCTGGGGGTCAGGTATTCTAAAAGATTCCTACACCCTAACTGCGGCTTGTTGGTTTACTTATTCCTTTTACAGAATTTTCATTAATCGCAAAAGTGTTTTTATCAACATAATCATGATGATTCTTAGTGCCTGGCTGCTCATTCAGATTAAACCTTACATTATTCTTGCTCTTATTCCTGGTTCTTTGATTTGGCTATTACTTCATTATACTACACAGCTCAAAGATTTTGGTTCCAAAATTATACTTGCCCCAATTGTTGGTTTATTAATTTTTATGGGAGGTTATCTGACTATTTCAACCATCCAGACAAGTTTAAAACAATACAGCACAGTAGGAAAGGTTATTGAAAAAGCTATTGCAACTCAGAACGATTTGAAGCAGGAATATTATCAGGGTAACTCATTCGATATTGGGACATTTGATAATTCAATTTCTGGTGTACTTGCAAAATTTCCAGCCGCTGTAACAGCAGGGCTTTTTCGACCTTTTTTATGGGAGTCAAAGAATCTTGTTATGATTTTCGCAGGACTTGAAAATGCATTTATGCTAGGTCTCACCATTTTCATTTTACTTCGGATTGGCCCATTGGCTTTTATTAGGGCAACTTACTCCAACCCTTTGGTTTTATTTTCCATAATTTTCTCCCTGTTTTTCTCTTTTTCGGTAGGATTGTCAACAGCAAATTTTGGTGCCCTGGTTAGATACAAAATTCCAGCAATCCCTTTTTACATAAGCGGGCTGATGATTGTATACAACTATTACGTAAAGCGTTCTGATGATTCTCCCGAGGTTGCCAATTTAGGTCAGGAGGTTTCTGACAGGGTACTTCCTGTCTGATAATTATATTTTTTAAGGACTCTTTTTAATAGCAGATGCGAGAAAATAACCATAGCAACGAAGTAAGCATATTCGGCTGACCATACCCACAGTATGGAGCACTTCAATATAATAGCAAAGTACCATGCTGCGAACAGATAGACTGATATTGTCAGTATTTCGATAAGGAGAGTGAAATCTGTTCTGCCGCTTCCTGATACTGCACTCAATAATGTATTCGCGTAAGTATATATCATAAGTGAACCGAAAATGAGGAACAAAACCGGAACTGTTTCTGCTATCAGTGATGCTTCATTGGTAAAAAGGCCTAAAAAACTGAATGGAAATATTGCTGCAATGGCTACAAGTATCAGACTGATGGTGGCACCTTGCAGGGTTATTTTGTTGCAAAGTTTCATCGTGAGAAATGCCTTTCCCTGACCGAATATATTGCTCACCATCGTATTCGTGGCTGAGCCATATGCCATAAGTGGTATCATGAGTACCATATAACTGGCTCTTATCAGATTACTTATGGCAAGTGGCCTAACCCCCATTTTTTCAACAATCATGAAAAAAATATACCAAGACAAAACCGAAATAAATACC
>JBEGML010000309.1:0-17837 GCA_041183145.1 Bacteroidota bacterium
GATTCAGAAGGTAGAAGGAATGTCTTCAAAAAATAAAGGGTAGAATTTTTGATCTTATAAAATCAGTGTCAAAGTCTGCAAAAATCAACAAAAAAAACACCCGACAGTGTGAATATCTGACGGGTGTTTTTTATTTGTTTACTTGCTAAAAAGACCATCTCAGAGCGGCAGAAAAATTTCTTCCCGGAGCGCTTAGTCCACTCGAAAATGTGCGATAATATACATTCATAATATTTTCCAGCGAGAGTTGAATTCTAAATTTAGAGGTGATCTGCCGGGCGATTCTTGCATTGAGTGTGTACCAGGAGGGAGAGCCTGAGGGAAGCGCATATTGTGGATTATCTTCACCATTCAGATTAAACCTCGAAATTGGTTTTCTGGCGTTATACAGCGAAAATATCTCTGTGTCAAAGCCCATACCCTGCCATCCCAGAGAAACTTTTCCATAAAGAGGAGGAATATGATCGAGTGGGGTAATGCTCGAATCAGTAATAATTTCACCCAATGTAAAAGTGGCGTTGGCAGTAGCTTTGAATCCTTCAGGTAACATAGCCAGCACATTTGCAAAACCGCCTGTAACATGGGCCTTACTACGATTGATATTGGCCACAACCTTTGATCTTACACCGTCAAAAAAAACCGAATCTGAGCCATTGAATAAAAAGTCTCCAACTCCTATAGCATTATTATAAATGGAGTACCACGCTCCTGACTCAATACGCAATATTTGACCTGATATTTTTCCAAGAGACATCTCTACATTATAAATATTTTCAGGTCTTAAATCAGGATTAGGTAAGATGACTAGTTTTTGATATGAATTTGATTCAAATACTTTACTTAAGTCATCCACATTTGGAGCTTTAAATCCATTTGAAAGAAATAGTGAAATTCGCCATTGACTTGCGGGCAACCAGACCAATCCTAAGTTTCCATTTACAGCCATATTTTTCTGAGAGAAATCAAGATTTCCAGGGAAGGGATAGAAGCTGGTGTCACTGAAATCAGCATTCAGCTGAATATAATTCCAGCGAAGCCCGGTTTTTAAAATAAAAGACTCAGAAACTTCCTTAGACCCGGAAAGGTAGGCGCCGCCAGACATCATAGATGATCCTCGTGAGGGGTATCTCGAACTTGCAGTGAATTTTTCCCAGTTATCGACGTGAAGTTTGTAGGCTGAAGAACGAACCAAATTGTAAATACTTTCCAAACCATATCGAACTTCCCAGCCACTAAAAAATTTCTCAAAATCCCAGTTCAATGAATACGCATCTACGTTTTCCATTCTTCGGGTGAGCAAAGAGGAATTCCACGAACGCGTATTTCTGGATTCTTTCCAATTTTGATAAGCCAGACTGAATCTACTTTTGTCAAACCATGAGCCATTGCTGAGGTTAAGGTGATAGGCTGCCATAGTTCTGATTTGCGGGCCATAATACCACTCCGCGAAGGTGGGCTTGTCCTTTGTTCCTT
Source organism: Bacteroidota bacterium (assembly GCA_041183145.1). Lineage (GTDB taxonomy): Bacteria > Bacteroidota > Bacteroidia > UBA4408 > UBA4408 > JBEGML01. The sequence continues at coordinate 1,474 of JBEGML010000309.1, forward strand.
CCGATAAGCGGTCGAACCTTGCAAAGTTCCCTGTCTCAGAGTATTGAAGATTAAGCAAATGTTCCACCTTGTTACTCTGTTTAAAGAGCAGCTTTTGCATTAAATCAAACTGATTGTAAGCAGACGGGGTTTGCAGATTGGTATTCAAATTTGCCAGAACACTGTCTTTACCATTAATTCGCTGTTGATAGAAAAATCTTTTCCCTTGATTCTCATGAATATCCCTCCTGATGTTTCCCTGAATCAGATCTCCGAAGCTACTGTAAGTGAATGTACCGAGCCAGGCAAAATTCTGCGCTCCGATATTCAGTGTAACACCCGAAGATTTTTCAGAGAGGGCAGAGCTGTATCTGGCAAAACCTGAATGCCTGATTAGGTTTGGCTTGTCTGACTGAGCCAGTGTAGGATTCAGAGTGTGCACATGCATCACTCCGCCAAGGGCATCGCTTCCATACATGAGAGAACCGGGGCCAAAAACCAACTCAACTTGTTCGGTTTGTTGCTGATCAACAGAAAGAATATTTTGAAGATGGCCTCCTCGAAAAATGGCATTGTTCATTCTTACCCCATCAACAACTATTGAAACACGGCTTGCTTCAAAACCACGCATCACCGGACTTCCTCCTCCGAGTTGACTCTTTTGAACAAATACTTGTCCGCTTGCCGAAAGCAGCTCAGCCATCGTGGGTTGAGATGCATTTTCAATTTCTCTTTTCCCGATAACAGCAATCTGCTGCGGCACATCTCTTCTCTTTTCAGAAAAGCGGCTTGCAGAAACTACAATTTCATCAAAACCAGTTACAACAGGGCTGAGAAAAACTGTAGGTATTGATTGTTTTCCCGTTTTTTTCAAACCGGCCCGAGTGAAATATTGAACACCATAGCCAAGTGCCTGAACATAGATGGTGTCAAATTCTGAATTGACAGCAGCCTTTCCGTCAGCCTCACTTAATGTAGCTATGTCGGGTCTTCCGGCTGTCAAACTCCATAATTTTGCACCCTGAATAGGTTGCAAGGTAATTTTATCTATCACTTTTAAGGTGATAGATTGTGCCTGTGACAGAACAATGGAAAACACCAATGCCAGGCACAAGAAAAAAAATTTCATTTGAAAATAATTTGAGATTAATAAAAAGGAGCCAAAAGCTCGCTGAGCAGAATATTAAACAAGCCGAGGAGGCTTAATAAATCTGCTTGAATAACCTCTCATAGTAATGCATCGCGTTAAAATAAAATGGGTAGTTAAAGGAACCGAAAGTAGCAGTTCAGCATCTGCTAATGGCTTATTAAAGTAGAAACAAAAAAAATGCTTCAGTTGTATTGAATCATTATTGATTCCATTGTCCTGAGACATTCCTTTTAAAAGGGCCTCAGTATGATCCTGATGGCACACATAATATTTTTTACTCTCAACCAAGACCACTCTTTCCACATCGAAAAACTTATTTTTCCAAAAAAACTCTTTTCCGATTTTCATCCATTTTGGACCATTTTTTTCTAAAAAAAGTGATTCCATAATAAGGATTTCCTGACCATCTGAAAGTGCACGTTCGAAAAAAAATGACTTGAAAATAATGGGAACAAAGGGGCCGGAAATAAAAGCAAGGCTGATGACCAAAAAAAATCCGGCCGAAAAAGTCGAAATATTTCTTCTATTCTTTTTCAACAAAGGTCAAAGATATATGTTTGCAAGAAAAACGATTATGACACTCAAGAAAGGCGACTCGGCACCAAACTTCAAATTGTTCAACACAGAAAAGAAAGAAATACAACTTTCTGACTTTAGAGGTAAAAACCTCATCATTCATTTCTTCCCTATGGCATTCACCGGAGTTTGTACAACTCAATTGTGCTCAGTAAGGGATGCCATTCAGCTATACCGTAACGAAAATTGCGATGTCGTTGGAATTTCTGTGGATAGTCTGTTCACTCTGTCAAAGTTTAAGTCTGAACAAAATCTGCCTTTTGAACTACTGTCAGATTTTAATAAAGAGACCTGTCAGGCTTATGGTGCTTTCATTGAAAACTTCGCTTTCGGGATGAGAGGTGTTGCGCAACGTGCTGCCTTTATTGTCGATAAGGAAGGTAAAATTGCTTACGCCCAGGTGCTGCCATCTCCGGGAGATCTTCCGGATTTTAAAGCAATAGATAAGGTTTTAGAAGAAATTTCTTAGTTGAGAACCCCGGAAATTCCGGGTTTTTTTGTATATTGTATTATATTAAAAGTGAATGACCCCTATTGTTGTTTTTACCGGTGCAGGAATAAGTGCCGAAAGCGGAATCAGTACTTTCAGAGACACAGGTGGTTTGTGGGATAAATATAAAATTGAGGATGTAGCCACGCCGGGAGCCTTTATGCGCAACCCGGAATTTGTTCTCGACTTTTATAACCAGCGCAGAAAACAAATAAGGAAGGCAAGACCAAATGAGGCGCATTATTCATTGGCAAAGCTGGAAGATTATTTCGAAGTAATAATTGTTACCCAAAACATTGATGATCTCCATGAAAGAGCGGGGTCAAGCAGGGTGATTCATCTGCATGGCGAAATAATGAAAGGCAGATCTACCAACAATCCATACCTGATCACTAAACTCCACGGCAACGATATTCACGTGGGCGATAAAGCCGAAGATGGTAGCCAGATGAGGCCACATATCGTATGGTTTGGGGAGGAAGTGCCGTTGATGGATAATGCCATTGAGCTTGTAAAAAGTGCCGGAACGTTTCTGGTAGTGGGCACCTCCCTGAATGTATATCCGGCTGCCGGACTCGTGCACCATGCCCCTGAGTTATCAAAGAAATACCTCATAGACCCGAATTTGCCTGAGACAGGAATGAGTAAAGACTTTGAATTTATCAAGGAGAAGGCTGGAATAGGCGTGCCGTTCGTGGTCGACAAATTGTTGAACGGCAAGTAGGTTTAAGCAGACAGCACCAAAGAGGCTTTTAAAGCTCTAGATTCGCGTTTTCCACATCAGCCATAGTATACCCATACAAATTAACAGACTCATGGTGATATTGAATAAAAAGAGAATGTGATGGCCTGTCTTCAGTAGCTGAACCGACTCATAACTAAAGGTGGAAAAAGTGCTGAGTCCGCCACAGAACCCGGTCAAAAGCAGAACCCTGGCGGTATCATTCGATTCATTTAATCTCAGGAAAAGAGCCATTACGATTGCAGCCAACACATTAGAGAGAAAGGTAGAAGCCGGAAATATAGAAAAGGGCAACAGCCGAGAGAGGATGAAACGCAGAACGCTACCTGTTCCACCTCCGACAAAAACAAGCATTAACTCTTTAGCAGCCACCTGTTGTAAATTGAGGTATACAGACGATAGAAGATATACCCTACAATGGTGCCCCATAAAAAGCCACTGAGGATATCAAATGGATAGTGCGCTCCCAGAAAAATACGGCTAAGGCCAACCAGCAAGCTATATGAAGACATCAAAAAAACTATCATCCTGCGTTCATGCATCAGAAGAATAATAATGGTGCTGATTGCTGCTGCATTGGAAGCATGCCCGCTAAAATAACCGTATTTGCCACCACAGCCTGATGGAGTATGAATCCTGTCAGCGATAGCGGGTTCATGGCATGGCCTTAGGCGTTTGAAATTTTTCTTGGCAAAGTTCGCACCCTGATCACTCAGGCTAATCATTAAAACAACGGAAAGCAGAAACAGCCATATCTTTTTACCCAGGGTTTTGTACAGGAGTAGGGCAAGAAAGAGATAGAGCGGGATCCAGAAAAACCTGTTTGTTATCAGTATCCAACATTGATCACTCAGGGGAGACCAGAGACCATTGATGGCGAGAAATGTTTGCTGATCTATCTGTTGAATTAGCTCCATTTTTCAACCGGCAAGCATTTGCCACAGTCTGTCTTTGAGTTCAACAAGTCCCAGCCCTGAATGCGAAGAAATAAAAACATGTTCTATTCCAAGAGGTATTTCCTTTCTGATCTCGACTCTCAGTTCTTCGTCGGTCATATCACATTTACTGATGGCCAGAATACGTTTTTTATCGAGAAGCTCAGGATTGTAGAGTTCAAGTTCACGCAAAAGGATTTCGTAGTCTTTTTTAATCTCTTTTGAATCAGCAGGAATAAGAAAAAGCAGAACAGAATTTCTTTCAATATGCCGGAGGAAGCGATGTCCGAGGCCCTTGCCTTCATGAGCTCCTTCAATGATACCGGGAATATCGGCCATGATAAAAGATTTAAAATCACGGTAAGGCACGATACCCAGTTGAGGAGTGAGTGTGGTAAATGGATAATTGGCAATTTCAGGTTTGGCGGCTGACAATTTACTCAGCAAGGTTGATTTACCGGCATTCGGAAATCCAACAAGGCCTACATCTGCAAGAACTTTTAACTCAAGAATCCTCCATTTTTCTTCTCCGGGTTCACCGGGCTGTGCGAATCTGGGAGCCTGAAGCGTAGAGGTTTTAAAATGGTCATTCCCCAAGCCTCCTCTTCCGCCTTTTGCAATAATTTTCTCCTGACCATCATCTGTAATTTCGAAAAGTACCTCGCCGGTTTCTGCATCTTTAGCAACTGTTCCAAGCGGAACCTCAAGTATTTCATCTTTTCCGTTTGCACCGTGCCGAAGGTTTTTACTTCCTGACTCCCCTACTCCGGCTATCACGTGTTTTCTAAACTTTAGGTGCAGCAATGTCCAGAGTTGCTTATTTCCTCTGACAATAATATGTCCACCGCGGCCTCCATCACCTCCATCAGGACCACCTTTTGCCGTTAGGCGTGTTCTAAGAAAATGTACAGATCCGGCTCCACCATGACCTGAGCGGCACATGATTTTTACATAATCAACAAAATTGGATTCTGCCATGTTCAGGCCCTGAAGCGATCAATTGCTTCACATAGGTTTGCGAAGATTTCGGCAATATCACCAATTCCGTGAATACCTACCTGTTTATGTTGAGCAGCATAATAATCTTTAACTGGAGCAGTCTCTGAGTGATAAACACGTATTCTATTCTGAACAATTTCCGGATTTTGATCATCTGCTCTACCTGAATTTTGTCCGCGCAAAATCAAGCGTTTTTTTAACTCTTCCTCTTCGACTTCCAAGGAAAGCATAACCGAAATAGAAGTATGATGTTTTACCAGAAGTTCATCTAAAGCGGCAGCCTGAGCAGTGGTGCGTGGGAAACCGTCAAAAATGAATCCTTTCGCTGTAAGGTTCTCTTCAATTTTCTTTTCAATCATTCCAATCACAACAGCATCAGGAACAAGTTCGCCCCTGGTGATGTAGGAATCTGCTTCAAGACCAAGAGGAGTGCCGGCCTTGCGTTCGGCTCTGAGTATATCTCCTGTAGAAAGATGCACGAGGCCATAATGTTGTATGAGCTTTTCAGACTGGGTTCCTTTGCCTGCGCCCGGAGGGCCGAAGAGTACGATGTTTAGCATATTTTTAAGATGAAGCGAGTTTGTATATGGCAGGAAGGTTGCGTCCAAGCCCGTTGTAGTCAAGTCCGTAACCAACAAGAAAATCATTTGCAACCCTGAAGCCAACGTAATCAACAGGTAGCTTCTCACGGTATGCCTCAGGTTTAAAAAGCAGGGTAGCTATTTTTACGGAAGCTGCACCACGCGCTTTCAGAGTCTCGGTTACGAATTTAATGGTGAGGCCTGAATCCACGATGTCTTCAACCAAAACCACTTCCCGTCCGTGCAGATCTTCGGAAATATCCATCATCTGCCTGACCTCTCCGCTACTTTCAGTACCGTGGTAGGAGGAAACCCTGAGAAAAGTTATTTCAGCATCATCTTCATATGATCTAAAAAGATCGGCAGCGAAAACAAATGCACCTTTCAGTACTACAATGAACAGAGGACATTTTCCAGCCATATCCTGCTGAATCTTTTGAGCAAGGTTGCGTACAACTTCAAGTATTTGTTTTTCCTCGATAAAAGGCGAGAACTGTTTATCGTGCAGCCGGATGATTTTCATTTGAATACCGGCTCAAAAGTACAAAAAAAGCGGCTGTTGCCGCTTAAGATGTGATGCTCAACTCTTTTTCCACTTGATACTACAACCAATGGCTTTTGTGGAAGTTGTTTCCAATGGCTTTCCGGCGATTAATTGCCCTACTGCATCTTCCACATATTTGCGACTTACCTTTTCAGGTTCATTGGTATTATCATCAATAGCACCTGCATATTTAAGAATAAGATCACCGCCTTCCTTGTTTACCAGAAATACGTGAGGTGTTTTCAATGCCCCAAATCTACGTGCAACCTCCTGAGTTTCATCATAGAGATAAGGAAAAGTGAATTTTTTCTCAGCAGCGCGCACTATCATTTTTTCAAACGAGTCGTCTGGTGCCACAGCCGGATCATTGGGATTAATGGCAACAACCGGATATCCTTTTGATTTGTATGCTTGATCAAGTGCAATAATTCTGTCTTCGTAAGCAACTGAAAAAGGACAGTGATTGCATGTGAAAATGAGTATAAACCCTTTGCTTGAAGGGAAATCATTTAACGAAAGTTGTTTGCCGTCAATATTTTTTAGCGTAAACCCTTGTACTTTATCACCCGGTTTATATCCCTGAACTATATCAGTAGAAGGTGCAAAAAACATGAGAAAAGTAAAAAGAAAAGTGTGAATCATGGTTTGATAAATTGGTCGTGAATGTTTAACAACTCAGGGGCAGAAATGGTTCGCTCGGCAAACCATAACTTTTGAGGATTACCTCTGAAAAAAAGCGTAGCCGGGATAGAGCCCTGCCATGATTTGTCGACCCTGTCAATCCAGGCGTTGTAATCAGGTGCATTAAGCACAACTATTTCACCGGGCACTTTTTTTTGAGTCAGGAAATTATTGAGCTTTGATTCTGCTGTTTTTGGAGAATCAAGACTGATGAAAATCATTTTAACGAGAGGATTTTTTACCTCTTCATGAAAAATTATAAATTCCGGCAGTTCTTCAACACAAGGAACACACCAGGTTGCCCAAAAATTGAGAACGTATACCGTATCTGATTTTGAATTCAACAGGTTGCTGAGCCAATCTTGATTTCGTTCTCTAAAGGTTGCCTGAGAAAATGAAAGAGCAGGGATTAAAAAAAGCAGCAGCAAAAAATTTCTCATGGAGTTTCCAAAACTTTGATGAGATCATCGAAAGCAGCAGCATCAGAAGGACGTTTGGCATTGTCATCAATTATACGTCCGTCTTTTCCGATAATCATATAGCGTGGAATACTACTGATACCATACTTTCTGGTTACCGGTGCGCCCCAACCGCCTTTGCTAATGGCATGTTTACCTTCGAGGCCGAACTGCTGAATAGCAGCTTTCCATCTATCTTCCTGATCATCGATAGAGATATAAAGAAATACCATATTTTTTAATTGCTTAGAATTGAACTTATCATGCAACTGTCTGGAAAAAGGAAATTGTTGTTTACAAGGGCCACACCATGACGCCCAAAAATCGACATAAACGACCTTGCCAAGGAAATCCTCAAATTTTACGGGATCGCCATTTAAATCTGTCATCAGAACCTGATCACCGGTTTTTAGTATTGGCCTTTCCTTTTTGATGTTTTCAGTTTTTTTAGTGAGCGCTTCCTTGAGTGAAGGTTCAAGAGCCTTGCGGTATGTTGCACCATTGGACTGTTTGCCCAATAGATCCCAGAATTTTTTTACAGTTGCAGGATCCATTGTGTTACCGTATTTCTCCAGAAAATAACAATAAAGAAATTCTCTGGCCATCGGACCGCCTGTTCTCTGTATAACAGCCGGAATCAAGGGCAACCAGACAGATGGCTGGCCATTTAATTTAAACAGGCCTTCGGAGGCAGTTTGGTAAAGAACATAGTTCACCAGAAACTTTTTGAAAGTCGGCAAAAGCAACCATTTATCTTCTTCCTGTGAGGGAGGGAGAAACCCATCGAGCATTACAGCCGGCAGCGCCCTCATACCGGGGCTGAGTGAACGCTGAGCCTGTTCAACAGAGAAACCAAAAAGTTGTGAATAATAATTGTATTTAATAAGCGCTTTCATCCAAACAATGCCTTCATCATTTTCAGGTTTCCCTTTGCGCAGAGCCGATAAATATTCCCCTTGTTTTTGTCTGGCCTTGAAAATCCTGTCTTCCCATGCATCCACTCCATATTCGTTAATGGAGGCATAAACAGATTCATCATTAAATGAACCTGAAAAAAAATAGCGGTAAAAAAAAGCAAAATCAGCACGCCACTGTGCAGAGTCATGTATTGCTATCAAGCGATTTGATCTATCACGGCACTCATTATTGAACTCCCAGCTACCTGAACTAATTGGCATCGCCCATTCTACTGAGTCGAAGCGCATAATAAGCCAGGTAGGAGAAGAGAGCTCAAACGAAGCTGAAAAGCTTTCATTCTCCCAAAGCCCTTTAACAAGATTTTTTTGGGATGACAACCAGCTGTTGTTGTGTTCCAGTGTGAATGAATGTCCTTTTATGCAGGACTTTCCTTTTATCATACATGTTTGTGCAGATGATGACAATACCTGTAAGAGCAGAAAAAAGGAAAACAGAAAAAGTTTAAGGCTCATCATACAAATTTACAAAATCAGGCAGGTAAAGAGCTGAGCAGTTCAAGAATCTCCCGCTGCTGACTGAAGCCTTTATCCTTAGCATACCATGCATGAATTTTTTCCACGAAACTATCATGATCAAGAGATTGTTTCCATTCACTGACAAGTTCGGAAAGTTCCTTTGGTCTGGGACCCCATCTGCAAAGATCTGCTCCACTATTTAGATCCTTCATTACCAGAATAGGAATGGAACGCGAGGTTCCGGTAAGATATTGATCCATAACTTCAGGATATTCATCACGCAGCAGGATGCTAAGCTTTACTCGTTCTGAACAGGCTGCTATTGCTGCCATAACAGGCACACTCTGAGAGGCGTCTCCGCACCAGCCTTCTGTAATTACCATCCATTCATAATCGTGCTGTAAATTTTGCATTTTCAATTGCAATTCAGGAAGGATGCTAATGGTTTTATCAATACGGTTCATACGAGATACATTGAGGCGGGCATATTTTACTTTAGCCTCACTCTGATCCGTTCCTGTTGTCATACCTCTTTCAAGCAGTTCATTAATGAGAGTTCGGTATTCCTTGTAATTGTATTCTGTTCTTGAAGGCTGAATCATAAGTTCTGTGGATTAGTGGCAAAAACGGTAGCTTCAGTAATAAAGCCTCTGTCATTCATCGTGAGCATACTCAGCAGGGTATGCGCAATATCTTCTGCCTGAAGTTTGGAAGGATTGTGAGGCCGGTCACCAAGTCCGCTATTCAGATAAAAAGTTGTTTGTACTTCACTCGGATTAATCAGCATCACGCGTATTCCATGCTTACGGAGTTCGGCTCTCCAACATTCAGTCATTCCTTTTAATGCGAATTTGGCTGCTACATAAGCACTTCCTCCGGCAAAACCGGAAAGACCGGCCGTGCTGGAGATATTGATAATATTTCCGGTACCCTGAGCAATAAAATCATTTGCTGCAAGCTTAGCACATATCAAAGCACCTACAACGTCTACTTTCAGTAAGGCCTCGAAATCTTCTGATTTCAACTCGGTGAGAAGGGCAAAATGTCCGTAAGCGGCATTATTTACCAAAACGTTATAGCAGCCCCACTCTGACTTTACAGCTGAAAAAAAATCCTGTACTTGTTTTTCTGAAGTTACATCAGCCACAAATGCAAGAACTCCCATCTCGGAAACTTCTTTCACACGCATGGGGTTGCGTCCACATACTGCAGCCTTACCACCGGCTGCGATTATTGCCTTTGCAATGGCAAGACCTATACCGGCGGTGCCTCCGGTGATGACAGCTTTAATTTCCTGTGCTTTCATGTTGTTGAATAATTTGGATAATCGATGAAACCCTGAGGACCGGGCGTATAATATCTTTTACGATCTGCCTGAGCCAGTGGATAATGATTTTTCCATCTGATATCAAGATCGGGGTTTGCAATAAAGGCTGTTCCAATGGCTATAAGATCGGCTGCAGCTTCCTCTAAAGCAAGTTGTGCACCCTTGTAATCAAAACCTCCGCCCAACATAAGCGTTCCCTGATACCATTTTCTGCATGATGTATAAATCTCTTCCCCGCCATTCTCCTTCACCCGCATGACATGTAGGTAAGCTAAGGGAAAATGGTTAAGCTGTAAAATCAGATTTTTATAAACAGATATATTATCATGAATAATAATATCGTTGTAAATCATTCCGGGGCTGATTTTTATTCCAGTACGAAAAGGCCCTGTAACAGATGTAACAGCATGGAGAATTTCAAGAACAAAGCGTAGTCTGTTTTCAATGCTACCACCATAGGAATCGCTTCTTTGGTTCACATTATCTGACAAAAACTGATTTGGCAGATAGCCTGATGCTGCATGAATTTCTACCCCATCGAATCCTGCATGAATAGCCCGTCTTGCACAATCTGCATAGGAAGAAATTACCTGCTTGATATCTGTCAGTGACATTTCTTCCGGAATATCATGTTCCACCAAACCTTGGTGATCGGTAAAAATTGTACCCGGTGCTTTAATCGCAGAAGGTGCAATTATTCTTTCTCCAGGAGGGAGGTTAGACTTTGCAGCGATTCGGCCGTTGTGCATAATCTGCAAAAAGATTTTACCCTTGTGATAGTGAACAGATTCGCACACCTGAGCCCAGGCATGTTGTTGCTCATCATTAAACAGACCCGGCATTCTGGCGTAACCTAATCCTTCCGCAGCAGGTGCTGTTCCTTCGGTAATAATTAGTCCGCTACCGCTTCTCTGGGAATAGTATTCGGTGATCCAGGAATTTGGCAGATTGCCAACTGCCCTGCATCGGGTCATTGGCGCCATTACCAGGCGGTTATTCAGCCTGATATCACCAATTTCAATCGGATCAAACAAATTCACCTTTAGGTACAATAGTTTTCAGACATAAACCCCTGAGAAGAGAGAATGTTGAAGTCTTTCTATGCTTAGGAAAAATTCCGGTGTTCCTTCTTAAAAAGTTCCTCTCTGGGCAGGCTGCGGAAATAGTCGTAGGTAATTTTCAATCCTTCGGCGCGTGTAACTTTAGGTTCCCAATTCAAGATTTCCATTGCTTTACTGATATCGGGCCTTCTTTGTTTAGGGTCGTCCTTAGGTAAGGGAAGAGAAATTAATTTTTGATTGGCCCCTGTGAGTTTAAGAATTTCATCACCAAATTCCTTGATGGTAATTTCTGCGGGATTGCCGATGTTTACGGGATAGGCATAGTTACTCAAAAGCAAGCGGTAGATTCCTTCAACCAGATCATCTACATAGCAGAATGAACGTGTTTGCGAGCCATCGCCGAACATGGTAAGGTCTTCACCTCTTAATGCCTGACCGATAAATGCTGGCAATACCCGACCATCGTTGAGTCGCATGCGAGGGCCGTAAGTATTGAATATGCGTACGATTCTGGTTTCAAGTCCATGGGCCTGATGATAGGCCATAGTGATTGCTTCCATGAAGCGTTTTGCTTCATCGTAGCATCCGCGGGGGCCAACCGGGTTTACATTACCCCAGTATTCTTCATTCTGTGGATGAACGGCCGGATCGCCATAAACTTCTGAGGTGCTTGCCACCAGAACACGCGCTTTTTTCACCCTTGCCAATCCCAGAATATTATGAGTACCGAGTGAGCTTACCTTGAGGGTTTGAATTGGTATTTTGAGATAATCAATGGGGCTTGCAGGAGAGGCAAAATGCAAGATAAATTTCAATTCACCCGGAACGAAAACAAACTTTGAAACATCGTGATGATAAAATTCAAATTGTTCAAGTTTAAACAGGTGTTCAATATTACGGAGGTCGCCTGTAATGAGGTTGTCCATCCCGATAACGTGATAGCCTTCCCTAATAAACCTGTCGCACAGGTGCGACCCCAGAAATCCGGCTGCGCCGGTGATAAGAACTCTTTCGCGTGACATGTGTCAAAGATAGACAATCGCGCAAAGTGTATTCATACAAATCTCGATTTCCATTTTTCCTGCATTATCCAGCAGGTATGAGCACGACCGAACCATCTAAACCTGTTTTTTGCGACCAACCGATAAAAAAGATCCCGGATGAAACCTGGTATAAGTAGAAGCACTGCGGAGATATTCCATGGGAAACCCAAAAGAATCAGACTCCTTATGATTGCTGATGAACGAAGGTGCTCTTTGTTCTTGTGCAACAAGACCACTGTATCGGAAAGCCGGGCATTTGCAGAAAGAAATTTGCCTGCGAGCTCTCCTGTTAGCGGAGAGAAAAAAAGTTTTTGTTGGCTGTCGTATTTTAAAAAAAACTGTACACTTCTGTTGCAGAGATTGCAATTTCCGTCAAAAAAGAGGACTGTAATTTCGGAATACTCCATATAAATGTAGCCATTCCTGATTTTCAGGAAAATAGCGCAAGAGCTAAACTATCCTTTTAGAGCTTCAGCTCCACCAACGATTTCCAGGATTTCATTGGTAATGGCAGCCTGACGGGCTTTGTTGTAGGACAGACGGAGCTCTTTAAGCAGAGCAGCGGCATTATCCGTTGCCTTGTGCATAGCAGTCATTCTGGCTCCATGCTCAGAGGCAAACGAGTCAAGCAGGGTTTTATAAAACTGAACCTTCAATGATTTCGGAATCAATTCACCAAAAATGGTTTCCTTGTTAGGCTCGAAGATATAATCAGCGGAGTGCGCAGAAGCTTCTTGTTGTACAGGCTGTACAGGCAGAAACTGCTCAACAGTTACAGCTTGCACTGCAGCATTGCGAAACTGGTTGTAGATAATTTCTACGCGATCGAACTGTTGTTCAAGAAAACTTTTCATCACGAGTTCGGCCACGGGGGCTGCATTTTCAAAACTAAGGTTATCAAACAACTCGTGCAGCCTTTTGGGAAGATCAGTTCCCACAATATGATAGTCTGTTTTACGGAAGAAATCAGAAGCCTTTTTACCGATACACAGTACAGAGACTGTTTTGCCGGAGAATTCATTTTTAGCCAGGCTCAAAGTCTTTTTGATGACAGCGGAATTAAATGCGCCACAAAGCCCCCTGTTGGAGGTAACAACAACAAGCAATACACTTTTCACTTCACGCTGCACCGCATAGGCACCGCCATCAGAGGCATCAGAACCGGCGGTTACCTTACCGATGATTTCCTGAAGTTTCTTGGCGTAAGGCCGCATCTGAAGGATGGCATCCTGAGCGCGGCGCAACTTGGCAGCAGATACCATTTTCATGGCCTTGGTAATCTGCTGTGTAGAGCTTACCGAGGTGATTCGATTACGGACTTCCTTTAAGCTTGGCATGACTGATGATTAGGCTCTGTACTTCTTAGTGATTTCCTTGGCGACATTATCCAGCACTCCGGTAATTTCATCGGAGTATTGTCCGGATTTCAACTGGTCGAGAACTGACTTATGTTTTGCTTCAAGAGTCTGCAGAAAATCTGCTTCAAAATCCTTCACTTTATTCAGAGGCACATCTCTCAGCAATCCTTTTGTACCACAGTAAATGATGGCAACCTGATGTTCGACTCTGAACGGCGAGAATTGTCCTTGCTTAAGAATTTCAACGTTTCTGGAACCCTTGTCGAGTACAGCTTTTGTAGCGGCATCAAGGTCAGAACCAAATTTGGAGAAGGCTTCGAGTTCGCGGTACTGTGCCTGATCGAGTTTCAGGGTACCGGCCACCTTTTTCATGGATTTAATCTGTGCATTACCGCCCACGCGCGAAACAGAGATACCGACGTTAATAGCAGGACGGATACCAGAGTTAAATAGGTTAGACTCAAGGAATATCTGTCCGTCTGTGATAGAAATTACGTTTGTCGGGATATAAGCAGAAACGTCGCCGGCCTGAGTTTCGATAATGGGCAATGCTGTAAGGGAACCTCCCCCTTTCACTTTACCTTTGAGTGACTCCGGTAAGTCATTCATGTTGCGTGCGATATCATCGGATGCATTTACTTTGGCGGCCCTTTCAAGCAGGCGGCTATGGAGATAGAATACGTCACCGGGATAGGCTTCGCGGCCCGGAGGGCGGCGAAGAAGCAGAGAGACTTCGCGATAGGCAACGGCCTGTTTAGACAAATCGTCATAAACAATCAATGCCGGGCGACCGGTATCACGGAAATATTCACCGATAGCGGCACCTGCGAAGGGTGCATAGAACTGCATGGGAGCAGGGTCAGAAGCAGTTGCGGCAACCACAACAGTATATTTCATAGCACCTCTTTCCTCAAGAGTCTTTACGATATTGGCTACTGTTGACCCCTTCTGCCCTACTGCAACGTAAATGCAATAAACCGGCTTGCCAGCTTCGAAAAATTCTTTTTGGTTAATGATGGTATCGATGGCAACAGCCGTTTTACCGGTCTGGCGGTCACCGATGATAAGCTCACGCTGTCCTCTTCCGATTGGAATCATGGCATCGATGGCTTTGATACCGGTTTGGAGAGGCTCATTTACAGGCTGACGGTAAATAACACCCGGAGCCTTTCTTTCAAGAGGCATTTCGAGGAGTTCACCGGTGATGGGGCCTTTTCCATCAATTGGATTTCCGAGAGTGTCCACCACCCTTCCGAGCATGGCTTCACCTACATTGATTGAAGCGATGCGGGCGGTTCTTTTCACCACAGCACCTTCTTTGATAGAGACCGAGGATCCGAGCAATACAGCACCCACGTTATCTTCTTCAAGGTTAAGGGCGATTCCTTGCAAGCCATTTTCAAACTCAATAAGTTCGCCTGACTGTACGTTTGTTAAGCCGTAAATACGTGCAATACCGTCACCTACCTGGAGCACGGTACCTACTTCCTGAAGCTCAGCTTCTGATTTTACCCCGGCAAGCTGCTGCCTGAGGATTGCTGATACTTCTGCTGATCTTACTTCTGCCATATTCGATGGATTTGAGATTAATTCGTTTGGGTGGAGTATACGTTTTTGGAGAGATTAATTTTTGCCTGAGCGAGCTGGCTCGACACACTGGCATCTATCATACGGTCTCCGATTTTGAGTATGAATCCGCCTATGATGGACGGATCTATAGATTGTTTCATTTTCACTTCTCCTTTAACGATTCCGGAGAGGAGTTTTGAAAGTTGCTTTTCCATTTCATCGTTAACAGCAATTGCTGTTACAAGAGAAACTTCGGTTATGCCTTTATCAATATTGTAAATTCTCAGGAAGGCCTGGCAAATCTCAGGCAACACGGATTCTCTTCTGTGGCGTGCCAGAAACTTAAGAAAATCGAGTGTTTGGCGATCTACAGCACCTTCGAACAGACTGGAAAAAATCTGTTCTTTTTTCACTGCTTTGATGACAGGAGAAATGAGGAAAGAGCGGAAAGAGCGTTCGCGGCAGTACTGCGAGAGAAACTCTGCGTCTGTTTTAATTTTTTCAAGTAAACCTTCACTTTTTGCCTGTAGAAAAAGTGATTTGGCATACCTGCTTGCTACTCTTGAACCTTTCATGAAATCAGTTAAGTTTTACCTCGCTGACGAGTTTAGAAACAAGCTCTTTTTGCTTGCTGTCTTCTGAAAGCTGTTGTCTGACAATTTTTTCTGCTATCTCCAGAGAGATGAGCGCCACCTGATTTTTCAGTTCATTGATTGCAGCCAGCTTCTCTGTTTCAATGTTTCTTCTGGCATCGGCAACGATTCTTTCTGCTTCAACCTGGGCTTTATTTTTTGCTTCGGCGAGCATTCCATCTTTAATTTCTCTTGCCTCTTTCAGGATTTTATCCCTTTCCATACGCGCTTCCGCGAGGAGCTTTTCATTACCGGCCTTGAGATCTTCCATTTCGGCTCTTGCCTGTTGGGCCAGATTCAAACTCTTTTCGATATTTTGTTCACGTTCGTGTATGGCATTGAGGATCGGCCCCCATGCGAACTTTTTCAGAATGAAAAGAACGATCAGAAAAGTGACGGCCATCCAGAAAATAAGGCCGAGTTCAGGTTTAACGAGTTCCATAATTTTTTGCTTTTACCTTGTTCTATGAATCAACCGGATCGGCCGGGACAACCTCCCGGCCGGTTTCCGGCAATTTTCGTTTACTTGGTCAGAACTACGAGTAGTCCGATAACCATAGCAAAGAATGCAGCACCTTCCACGAGAGCGGCGGTGAGGATCATGTTGGCACGGATATCGCCACCGGCCTCAGGCTGGCGTGCGATAGATTCGAGTGCGCTGCCGCCGATGCGGCCGATACCTACACCTGCTCCGAGAGCGGCGAGACCTGCACCAAGAGCAGCGATACCGTATCCGATACCTACCTGGGGTCCTGATGTAACTGCATCTAACAAAACTGTTGATAACATAGTGTGTTGATTAGGGA
>JBEGML010000310.1:0-4316 GCA_041183145.1 Bacteroidota bacterium
GTTCAGGAACGGCATTTAGTTTTGAATTAAGAGAAATTGTGAGATATGCCAGGGAAGAATGTGAAGTATTGATTATTACAAATGATAGCAATTCCATCAGAAACAACCTTACAAGCAACGGTGTATCATTGAGTAATGTACACTTCCTGGTTACACCATCAAACTCAATCTGGATGCGTGATTATGGTGCCAATCCGGTATACCTGAACGACGTAGATTCACTCGTTCTCGTTGATTGGATTTACAACCGTCCGCGCCCACTGGATGATACAAGCCCAACAGCAATTGCAAATTACAAAGGAATTCCAATTTTTGAGACCACACAGGCTCCCGAAGACCTTGTTCACACGGGAGGAAATTACATGAGCGATGGATTTGGAAATGCCTTTTCAAGTGAACTTGTCAGCGATGAAAACGGACCTGGAAATACCTTTGGGGTAACCGTTAAAAACAATGCTGACATTGACAGCATCATGAAAGATTATATGGGCATCAGTAATTATATCAAGATGCCAATACTTCCCTACGATGGCATACATCATATTGACATGCACATGAAACTGCTGGATGAAGAAACACTGCTGTGGGCAGAATATCCATCAGGTGTTTCTGACGGGCCGCAAATTGAGGCTAATCTCCTGTATGTGCTTAATAACCACAATTCGGTTTTTGGAACACCTTATCGAATCATCAGAATTCCTGCTCCCTTTCAGGGAAGTGCAGGTAATCCGTCGTGGCCGAGTAATGGAGGCGATTACCTTACCTATAGCAACAGCGTGTTCGTGAACAAAACACTCTTGGTTCCAATCTACAACAATTCTCTCGATAATACAGCATTAAATATACTTAGAGAAGCTCTTCCGGGTTACAGAGTGCAGGGAATAAACTGCAGCAACATCATTTCACAAAGCGGGGCCATACACTGTATCACACATTCCATTGGCGTAGCAGATCCGCTACTCATCTCTCATCAGGAGCTCCGCGACACCTATGACAGTATAAATTCTTATGAAGTAAATGCATTTATCAAGCACAGGAGCGGCATTCAACAAGCAGTCTTGTATTTTACAACAGATACAGCAAGCGGCAACTATCAATCCCTTAATATGACCAACAATGCTCCAGACAATTTCACAGCATACATACCCGCACAGGTTCCCGGTACAGAAATCTTTTACTACATCGAAGGAACTGCAAACAGCGGGAAACAGCTGGTCAGACCAATTGTCGCACCTCAAGGGCATTTTAGTTTCAGGGTGCTTGCAAACCCAACAGGTAACGCTGAAACAATTGTTACATTTCAGAAGCCACCTTATCCAAATCCTGCAAACTCCATTACCGTAATACCGGTCTTTTCAAAAAATGGTGGTCGTGCCCGCGTAGATGTTTATGATGTAGATGGAAGGTTAGTTAAGGAAATTTTTCAAGGAGAAATTCCATCAGGAGAACGAAACATTTTTATGGATTGTTCCGAAATCAGCGTAGGTGCATATTTCGTCAGGATACAATCAGGCAACAATGTCAGCGCTCAGAAACTTATGATTCGATAAGAGGTGTATAAAATCCTCAGAAGTTTACTTTTCCTTTTCAGTGCAGAAACTGCACATGTCATCACCATGAGTGTGATCAAGGGAATATGCGCACTGCCTGGTGGAAAGGCACTGTTAAGATCTTTTTTTCGAACAAAAGACCAGGCTATTTGGCTCGACGGAATTCGTTTTCCTAACAGAGTAGGTCTTGCGGCCGGTTTTGATAAAAACGGCAAGTACATCAATGAGTGGTACCAACTGGGATTCGGCCATGTAGAAGTTGGTACCATAACCCCACAACCTCAGGAAGGCAATCCAAAACCCAGGCTATTTCGTCTGCCCGCAGACCATGCTTTGATCAATCGTATGGGCTTTAACAACGAAGGACTCGAAACTCTCGCAAAAAGACTTCAGTTGAGAAAACCGGGGATTATTGTTGGCGGAAACATAGGCAAGAATAAAATAACACCGAACGAAAATGCCACTGAAGACTATGTAAAATGCTTTGAAAGACTTTTTCCTTATGTAGATTATTTTACTGTAAATGTAAGCTCGCCAAATACACCCGGATTAAGGGAACTTCAGGACAAAGAACCACTGACAGCTTTACTGAATGCCATTATGCAAATAAACAAATCAAAGGAAAAACCTAAACCGGTATATTTAAAAATTGCTCCTGATCTGAACGATAATCAATTAATTGAAATTTGTGAAATTGTCCATTCATCAGGCATTCAGGGAGTCATTTCAGGAAATACAACAATAAATCGAAATAACCTAAAAACTTCTGATGAAGAACTGCAGGCAATTGGCGCAGGAGGCCTGAGTGGAAAGCCCTTAAAGCCTCGATCAGATGAAATGATTAAACTATTACGTCAGCAACTGGGCAAGGAAAAAACTATTATCGGAGTCGGAGGAATTGAGACTCCTCAAGATGCGGTGGATAAAATACTTGCAGGTGCTAATTTGATACAGATTTACACAGGATATATTTATTCAGGTCCAACTCTCGTAAAAAATATCCTAAAAAAACTACACTAAAAAATATCGAACATGCAAGAATTGACTTTGGTTGAATGCCCTCGTGACGCAATGCAAGGCATACATGAATTTATTCCTACCAACCTCAAGGCAGAATACCTCAACATGCTACTTGGTTGCGGGTTCGATACCCTTGACTTCGGTAGTTTTGTTTCCCCTAAAGCAATACCTCAACTCAGTGATACTGCGCAGGTATTATCTCAGCTTAATCTTGAAAAAAGTGAAACAAAGCTATTGGCCATAATCGCTAATCTCAGAGGCGCAGAATCAGCCGTTTCTTTTCCGGAAATTTTTTACCTGGGCTTTCCTTTCAGTATCTCTGAAACCTTTCAACAAAGAAATACAAACAGCAGCATAGAAGATTCACTAAACCGGGTTTCAGAAATACAGAGCCTTTGCATCAAACACAAAAAAAAACTTGTCATTTATATAAGTATGGCATTCGGCAATCCATACGGCGATCCTTGGAATGCAGATCTTGCAGGCGAATGGATACAAAAATTGCATGAAATGGGTATCAGAGAATTCAGCCTTGCTGATACCACCGGCATTTCTGAGCCTCAGGGCATTCGCTCAATGTTTTCTACGCTCATTCCTGCCTTTACCGACAGCCGAATCGGGGCACATCTTCACAGCACAGAATCTCATTCTGCTGAGAAGATTCAGGCCGCACTTGAAAGTGGTTGTCGCAGGTTTGATTCAGCACTTTTCGGGTATGGAGGTTGCCCTATGGCTACCGACAAACTTACAGGTAACATCAGCACTCAAATACTTTTAAACACACTCGCCAAACATCAATTTTCAGGAAAAATAAACCTGGATTTGCTGAGCAGAGCAGAACTTATTGCACACAAAGTATTCAGTTATCATTGAATCCCTATCTCCCATTTTCCGCACACGGCCTTAAATGCACGGCCTGTAAAAAAGAATACCATCAATTGCAGCCTTTTCAGTATCGCTGCAGTTGCGGCTCTCCTTTCGGAATAATTTATGCATCATCCACCGGTGCCGGCAGGATAACTAAAGGTGAAAATATCCTCCAAAAATATTCAGGTTTGTGGCAGGTACCTCCAGATCTGGCCTTCCTCTCATTAGGAGAAGGAAACACTCCTATTCATACCTTCAAATTCGGCAAGCGCATGATTCATGGCAAGCTTGAATATCTCAGCCCGAGCGGATCCTACAAAGATCGTGGTGCTGCCTTAATGATAAGCCTGCTAAAGTTCGCCGGGGTCAGTGAAATTATAGAAGATTCATCAGGAAATGCCGGAGGTTCTGTTGCAGCATACAGTGCAGCCTCAGGTATTTCATGCAGCATTTATTGCCCCGAAAGTGCCTCAGGAGGAAAACTGTCTTTTATCCAATCATGTGGTGCTAATCTGTTGCGTATTGCCGGACATAGAGAAAATGCGGCTGCTGAAGCACTCAAAAAGGCTGCTGAAACGGTATATGCCAGTCATGTCTGGAATCCATGGTTTACCAAAGGAGTGAGAAGCATTGCATACGAGATATTTGAACAAAGAGCAGAACTTCCTGATGAAATCATTATGCCCCTTGGAAATGGAGCACTTTTTCTGGGTGTTTTTCAAGGATTACAGGATTTACTCCATCATGGCTATATAAATAAAATGCCCCTACTTATTGGAGTGCAGGCTGAAAGTGTTTCTCCTTTATACCACCTATGGAAAGGAGAAAAATCACCCAAACAGGGAAAAACTATTGCTGAGGGAATTGCAAATGCTGAAC
>JBEGML010000311.1:0-3118 GCA_041183145.1 Bacteroidota bacterium
TTATTATTGTGTCTGCTATCACCTACTATATTTTTGACTACCGCTATAAGCAAAACAACAGGGTTTTAGAGCGTATTGAAAACAGAGGCATAAAGTCGCTCTACTCGGGAGATGTTAAGTTAGAAACCAAGGCCGACTTCCTCATCTTACAAGACAGATTAAAAATGGAAAACGGGGAAAAGCCGTTATTCAGAGAACGTTTAGATCAATTAAAAAATGATTCCATAGCCCTACTTACCATCAATGCCATGCTGGAAAAGCTCAACTATAAAAAGCAATATGACAGCCTTTATTATTGCCAGGATGTAGATTACCTAGGCCGGGTTTTTGAATATGGCTCCATCATCTTCGAAAAAGTAATAAAAAGGCAGATTGCTTCTTTGAGTTCTACAAATCTCATTAACGCAGGAAGAAATTACTACACCTTTGACTTCATGAAGCTTAGCACCCTCATGAAAATGCGCTTCCCTAAAAATGCTCAAATCCTAAATAACATCAAACGTATAGCCAGCTGTGCCAGAAATGGTCTGGAGGAAAATCTGAAGTATGCAGATTATAAAAAGAATGGTCTGTATCAATCTCATTTTATCGACTACTTGTATGTACTTCTTTCTATAGATGATGATGCAGATTATACCTTTCTGCAACAGTACTACACAAACGGTTCCCGCAGACTCCTGCAGACGGTAAATCCTGATAATTGTTTTACTTCACACACATTGGGTAATGATTTCCCGTTCGGCGGATACTATGAGATCATGATGTTGAGCTACGTTACTGAACTCCGAAAAAATCCTGCCGCCATTGAAAACATTTTACCCCTCATTGATTCCACTACAAATAATACACAATGTACCTATAATCCAATAACCATACTAGGTGCGATTGCGCGCTTTTCGAATGATCCGGCTGCGCATATCGAGGCCTTCATGAAAAGGTATTACAGGAAATTAGATGGGGGTGCGAATGTGGTTAACATTGCAAACTATAAACTTTTTCAAAGCTTCATGATTCCTTGCTGTTTTATTCAATCGTATGAAAATAGTTTTTTGATTAAGTTTTCCAGTCAGCCTGGATACACAATACCCCGAGATAACCTCAATAAACTATGGGATTTATATCTGAACTACTGCCAAAAATTACCCGAAGATCGATCGCTTTCAGCACTCGCCTCCGCCTATAAACAAAAAGCCTTTTTCCATGATCAGGTTTCTTCAGAAAAAAACCTAGTACCATACTGTTTTGAAAAGACGCTTGAATATGCCGGCAAATTAAAAGCCCAGATAAAAACGGATTCAGGTGAGAAAATAGACTTCGAAAATGGAGAAAAACGTCTTGCATACAATCGTCTTTTTAACTTTTTCCCATCTTCATTTTTGGTAAAAACTAATTCAGATAATTTTCAATTTACAAGTAACGGCGAGATCAACCTCATTGAGTCGAATCACTCCATCCTTCTGGATTATCTCATAAATACAGGAAGATTAAGCCTGTACTTCACTCCGGATCAATCTAAAATTCTCGAAGCCTTTTGTGCTTATGGTGAAGATAAACTCACTGCCCAGGTGCTTGATATCATCAGAAAAAACAGAAAAGAACTGCCGGAGATCAAGCCTGTGACGAAATTAACGCTTAAAATTGACTCTCTGCTGCATAATGGCTCCTTCAAAGACACCCTGGAAGTGAAACAATTGCTTGATGAATTAAAACCATTCTACAAAGACAATATAATGATTCAATATATCATAGAGCTGGCTTTTGCATATGCAAAAGCGGGTCTTCCAAGGCAATCAACAAAATTCACTGAGCTGGCCCAAACTTCAAGTGAGACAGAAATACCCATGATTATCAGCATGAGGCTTGCAAACGAAGAAAATGCGGAGAGAATAATGTATTTCATCAATTATATTCATGAGAAAAAATACAACAAAAAACAAGCTTCATCAAGCGTTTTCTATCGTATTCTTGGACGCACCGGTGGTAGCCCGGTAGAAAATTATTCATTCAACATGATGAGCCGAGAACCCGAAATTCTTAAACCGAGAGCCATTGAGAACTTTATCACCGGCGTTGCCGAAACCAGCAGGCTTTACAAGGCTTATACTTTCATACCAGACTATCTTTCACCCGATAGCAAACTAAGGTCAATCAATAAAATTCTCGAATCTGAACTGATGCGCAGGGTAAGAAAAACGCGTAAAAACTATAGAGATGGAAAATGGAACGATAGAGCCTTCTTTACTTTTGATCCAGATCCTGAAATTGAACTTCAGAACCTAACGAAAACTAATGAACCAGATTAAAAGAATTATAAGTGGTATATTGATCTTCGTTTTGGTAGGATTTTTCGCAAATTTTGCGCACAACGACTACGGACTAAGCATCGTCAAATATGGCCTGCTGCTGGTGGGAATCTTTCAAGTTTTTATCATTCACAACATTCTTAAGTATGGCAAGAATTTGTTTACAGTGCTCATACTTACTTTCTTCAGTTGCGCAGTAGCCGCGGATATCACACCGGAATCAATACAGGATTTTTTTCTCATTACACAGATTTTCATAATTTTTGCCTTATGGTTCTTTCCGCTTTTTCTGCTACTTTTTGAAAGGAAATCAAGTGTCAAAACACATCTTATTAATTACATAGATGCGTATTTCATTTTTATGCTCTCTACATCATTTTTTTACAAAATCGATTCGAGATTCGGTGCATCTGTTTTACTGGTACTAAGCCTGCCTTATCTGTTATATTTGATTTGCCTTGTGACGGTTCAGTTTTTGAAAATGATTTTTAAAAAATCAGCATTTGATAATCAAAATTTACTGAGGTTAGGCCTTGGTCTGTTCTGCGCCGGCACCGTTTTTAAAATACAGCACTGGCCCTTTGCCAACAATCTTATATTAATTTCGAATTTTGTTTTACCAATAAGCGTCATTATTCTTTTTGTAGATGCAAGGCGAAAAAAAGTTTCTTTTTTGCCACAAGGATTCTCACTGAAAATCCTCTTTATTACCTTATCTATCATGACATTCTATCAGATACTCGCCAGATTTTCACTTAACCCCCCCCTTTATTTTAACAATTTGCCAATTGCCATGTACGAATATGAGGGAATAC
>JBEGML010000312.1:0-3689 GCA_041183145.1 Bacteroidota bacterium
GTATTACTGATAAATCATGCGAAATGAACAGGCAGGTAAGTTTAAATTCATCGCGAATATCTTTCAGAAGGTTCAGAATTTGTGCTTGCACAGACACATCAAGAGCTGAGACCGATTCATCAAGTATGATAAATTCCGGTTCAAGGGCCAATGCCCGGGCAATGACAATTCTTTGTCTTTGACCACCTGAAAATTCATGCGGATACTTATGAAATGCATCTTCGGGAAGGCCTGTTTTTTTGAGCAGGTAAAATGCTTTTTCTTTCCTGTCTGCTGCATTTCCGGAAAGGCCATGTACGATCATGGGTTCCAAAAGTGCGTCACCTATTTTCATGCCCGGATTCAGAGAGGAGTATGGATCCTGAAAAACCATTTGCATTTTTCGACGAAGGTTTCTGCTGTTGGATTTCCATTGTTGCCCCAGACTTGATCCGCGCAGAAGAATTTCGCCTGCTTTTAGTTCTGTGAGTCCCAGAATGGCTCTCCCGATAGTAGATTTTCCGCTGCCTGATTCTCCTACTAAGCCGAGAGATTCTCCTTCGTGTATATTGAAGCTTACATCATCTATAGCCTTAAATAAGTGTTTGTTTTTACCATAGGCAACGGTGATGTTTTTTATTTCTATGATTTCAGGAGCTTGAAAAATAGTATTAAGTCTTTGTAGTCTGGTTGTAGGATTTTCATTTTGCAGTAAGTCGGGGGACGGAGGTCCGGGAATGAAATCTGAAACCGTTGGAAGTTTTTTGGGTCTGTTGCCACGCGGAAGGCTGGCCAGAAGTCCACGCGTATAGGGTTGAGAGGGGGCTTTAAAGACCTGTACGGAACTGCCTGATTCAATCAGTTTTCCTTTGTAAAGAATGTTTACCCTATCGGCAAAACCGGCCATCAGGCCCAGATCATGTGAAATGAACAGAACCGACATATTCATTTCTTTTCTCAATTCATCAAGCAGAGAGATAACTGCAGACTGAACGGTTACATCCAAAGCTGTTGTTGGTTCATCAGCAATGAGTAGTGATGGTTTACAGGCGATGGCCATGGCAATCATCACTCTTTGTTTTTGACCTCCTGAAAGCTGATGTGGCCAGGCTTTAAATAACTCTCCGGGCCGAGGAAGCTTTACTTTTTCAAAAAGCTCAATTACCTTTTCACGGGATTCTGTCTTGCTCAATGATTGATGTATTTCAAGTACCTCGGCCACCTGTTTTCCGCATTGTATTACAGGATTCAGCGAGGTCATGGGTTCCTGAAAAATCATTCCCGCTTCTTTTCCTCTGATTTTTTGTTTAACAGCTTCTGTTGATGCCAATAGATCAATAACTCCGCTACTGCTGTGGAAGATGATCTTACTCTCATTGCTGACAATGGCATTTCGCGGAAGAATTCCCATAATTGCCATTGAGCTTAGCGATTTGCCCGAGCCACTTTCACCGGCAATGCCAAGAACCTCACCCGGAAAAATGTCAAATGACACCGAGGACAATGCAGGCGTCTCTTTACCAGCAAAGGTTAATGTAAGGTTCTGAACACTCAGAAGAGGCTGCATCAGGCGATTTCAATCTGGTTTTCTGAAAGCTCGCCTTCTCCCTTCCACTTCATGAGAAGTCTGGCTAGGGTAACAACATCTTTTCTGCAGTAGGCAGTGATTCTTTCAAGGTCGTTTTCTTTCCAGTAAGTATCATTTACCATGCTGCCATCTATGTCATCTTTTGGAGTTGGAATTTTGAAAATATGTGCCAATAGCTCCAGTGAGGTAAAACTTTTAAAATC
Source organism: Bacteroidota bacterium (assembly GCA_041183145.1). Classification (GTDB taxonomy): domain Bacteria; phylum Bacteroidota; class Bacteroidia; order UBA4408; family UBA4408; genus JBEGML01. The sequence continues at coordinate 1,771 of JBEGML010000312.1, forward strand.
GCCAAACTTCCATAATTCCATAGTATCAAGATGAGGTACTTCCCAAGGTTTTTTACCGGCCAGGTCTAGTGCACGGGGAATCTTGATATTGTTTACGAGCATTCTTCGGGATATGTATGGAAAATCGAACTCCTTGCCGTTGTGTGCGCACAATACGATGTTGCGCCCACTGAGTTGATTTAGAAGAGCAGCGAAATCATCCAGAAGTTGTTTTTCATCATGGCCGCTGAATGATTTTATTCGGAATCTTCCGGCTGTCAGCATCCCGCCACAGATACAAATAATTTTTCCAAATTCGGCGTAAATTCCTGCTCTCTGATAGAGGCTTTCAGGGGTGTCTTGTTCCTCACGCTTGAGATTACCTGCCTTTTTGTTCCATAACTTTATGGTTTGTTCGGGAAGCATGGAAAAGTTTGCCGCCTGCGCTACTGTTTCTATGTCTAAAAATAGAATGGTTTCTGTTTTAATCTGTTCAAGCATAAAAATATTTGTTGTTTAAATTACTTAATAAGTACTCCCTTTTTGTTGATCTCGGGAACCTGTGTGAAATTGGTTTCGTTAATTGATTCAGCAAGGAAGACATATTTTTTATCGTACATGATTTTGTTCAGGTAGAAACTTACCCAATATTCATTATTTACACCAAAAACATCTTCCATGATGGGTTCAATTTTGCAAAATGAATGTGGCTCCACCACATCCAGGAAATGCCGCAGGGTTGAGGTTTTTACTTTTTCGTTGTTGATTTCACCATACCCGGTTGAAGTAACCAGTACGCCCTCAATAGCCTCCTCTTTCATGTTAATCAGGTAAACATTCCAAACGTTTACACCAGATTCATTTAACTCTCTGACTACTGCCACTGCAATGTCGCTTACTTCGTATATGGGAATATCTTTTTTCATGCTTTAATTCCGGCAAGCTGCATACCAGCATCCAGGTATTGGTAAATATCAACCGGATGATCATTTCGTTTTTCTTTGTTTCTTTTCCTGCCAAGCCGCACCACCATTAAATTTCTCTCAGGTATACATAGAATATATTGACCAAGTATACCTCTTGCGTAAAATACTTTAAGTCCGCGATGCTCTGTTAGCCACCATGACAGACCATATTTATCTAACATTTCTCCTTTTTCCGGATCTTTAATTTTTGCTGGCCTTATACTTTCCTTCACAAACCATTCAGGAATAATTTCACAAGAGTCTATTTTGCCGAGATGCATATAGAGAGAACCGATTCTGGCAAAGTCTCTTGCATTTGAATTAAAGCAGCAATAGGCTTTTTCTACCCCACCCTGCTGATCGAGGCTCCAGAGAGCATTTTCAGATGCCCCCAGGGGCTTCCATAATTTTTCTGAAGCATAATTACTCAAACTTCTGCCGGTGGCTTGCTGCAGCACAAAGGCCATTAATTCGGTATTTCCGCTCAGGTATTCGAATTCAGTACCCGGTTCTTTAATTACCTCGTAATTCAGGGTGAGATCACGAAGATTCGTGCCGTAATAGGCGCGGGCAGGATAAGCAAAAGGATTGCCGTAGTCTTCGTCGAAGTTTATTCCTGAAGACATACTCAGTAAATGACGGATTTTAATTTTTTTTCTTTCGCCCTGATTGAATTCAGGAATGAAATCTGCCACAGGCTGATCCAGGCCTTTTATTTTGCCTTCTTTTATGGCAATACCGGTTAAAACACTCACAATACTTTTGGCCATCGAGAAAGAGTTGGATAAATCTCCGGCGCTTCTTTCTTCCCAGTATTTTTCAAATAACAAGGAGTCATTTCTAAATACTGCGAAAGATAAAGTTTGAAGGTCTTCCAGATACTGAAGAGCATTTTCAGACAGCATTTTTCTGTTGTAATCTTTAGACAGAGGCCAAGGCTTTTCTTCACCTTTTGCAACTCTGTTGTAGGGGAAA
>JBEGML010000313.1:0-4902 GCA_041183145.1 Bacteroidota bacterium
GCTAAGATTGCGGAGAGTGCTGAAGGAAAGAATCCTCTGCGAGTTGAAGGAACATTATTCGCAGACAATAATTTCGGGAGGCTGAAGGTTATCGGTGCCGGAAAAGAGCGCAAGGTGGTGATTGAGACCTTTAATCGAAAAGGAGAGTTGGTGTGGAGCCGTGAGTTAAGCAGTTTAGGAAATTGAGATTAGGGGAAATCTCTTCACCCTGAAATCTTCCCGGCGGAATAATATTTTGAAGTGAGTAAATTTCACCATTACCAGAATTGTGGAAAAAACCTATGGTTTTTATCCGGAATCAGGAGAACAGGAAATGATTCGGGGAGAGTATCTGCTCGCGCACTGCGTACATCACCAAACCCGCGGTATTGTTTACTTCCAGCTTGTTCATGATATTTTTCCGATGCGTGTTCACGGTATGAGTGCTCAGAAATAATTTATCTGCAATCTCTTTATTTGAATACCCCTCGGCAATCATTGAAATGATTTCTCTCTCTCGCTCTGTGAGCACTATGCCCTGACAAGATGCAATACCTTGTTTACCATGAAGGATTTCAGCTATTTTACCACAAAGAAAATGTTGACCGGAGGCTGTGGCAAGCAGAGCCTCTTCAATTTCCTGTTCATCACAATTTGCAAGAATATGGTTATGAATTCCCACTTTCATGCACTCTGAAATAGCTTGCCTGTCGGGAGCATTACTGATGTGGAGCACAGGAAGTGAAGAAGAATACTTTTTCACCAGCTGAAGTGAAGCAGAGCCAAAAGCGTGGCTATAGGCATCAAGCACAAGAATATCTGCGTTGCAATGGAGCAATGCATGATTAAGTTCAGGCTCCGAACTCACTGCATAAGCTTGTTCAAAAACAGGATGATTCTTCAGTAGCAGACCGAGGCCGTTTCGAACGATAAAGTTTCCATTAGCCAAACCGACTTTTATGGCTCGTTTTTCAATCATGTTCCAAAAATAGCAAGCATGAGGTAAAAATTTGTCAGAATTTCATCAGGTGTTTTCCACAAGCGGACCGATGCGATAGGTAAGTCCCTCTTCGGCAAGCGAGACCTGGGCGAATACCTCTGAGGCTTCGGCCACAAAAGGTTGTAAATCGCGATAGCGTGCAGAGAAATGTCCGAGCAAGAGTTTTTCTGCCCCTGATTCTCTGGCAATGATGGCTGCCTGGGCGGCAGTAGAGTGATAGGTTTCCCTTGCCCGGGTTTCAAGCTCGGAGAGAAAGGTTGACTCGTGGTAGAGCAGACTGACGCCACTGATGTGCTTCACAATACCGGGGTCATAGATTGTATCTGAACAATAGGCGTAACTATATTTTTCAGGCCTGGGAAAGGTGAACATTGCATTTGGAAGACAGGTGCCATCAGGCAGCCTGTAATCCTCTCCGCGTTTAAGTTTCGGATAAAACTCCGGGGTTACTTTATGAATGTGCAGGGCCTCTTTCTTCAAGGGCAGAGGTTTTTCTTTTTCCCGAAAGACGAATCCATGGCAGGGTATTCGATGATTCAGCGGGAATGCATCGATTGTAAGGTTATCATCTTCATAAATTTGCGAAGATTCACCGGCAGACAGAAAATGATAGATGATATTAAAACGCAGCCAGGTATCGGAGTGCTTAAATTGAACCTCGAGTATTTCTTTCAGCGGCTCATGACAGTAGAGATGCAATTCAGCGGTTCTGTTCTGCAGATGAAGGCTGGCTAAAAATCCGGGTAAACCAAGATAATGATCGCCATGAAGGTGAGAAATAAAGATGTGGTTGATTCTGCCGGATTTCTGATGGAAACGCCTGAGTTGCATCTGAGTTCCCTCGCCGCAATCGATCAAAAAGTGATGGTTGTTATGCACCAACAATTGCGAACTGGGATTTCTGCCCATGGCAGGAGTGGCAGAACCTGTACCCAGTATTGTAAGATCAAAGGCCATGGGAATGACCTTAATATTTGAAAGAAGCTCTTATGTAGCAGGGCATCAGCGAGATCCCAACACCATTCGTCTTGTCTGCACCTGTCCTGCATGACTGAATGAATAGAGGTAAATGCCCGGAGTTAAAGCGGAGCAATCAAGATTCAACTGATGCAGACCAGAGAGACTGTTAAATTGTCTCTGTTGAACCACTTTACCAAGAGCATTGTATAGTTTAAACTCAACCTGACCTGAACTTGGAATGCTGTAGCTGATGCTTGTATTTTGCCCGGCAGGGTTTGGTGTATTTTGCAAAACCTGAAATACAGGCCTGCCGTTTTCTGTGATAGCGGCAGGAGGATTAACCACAATCTTGTAGTAATTGAGTGGAAAGGTACCCACTGAGGCAGCGGGATTCCCAATAAAAGGCTCCAGAACAATATTAAGAAAGTAAGTTCCCGGAGTGTCAATTGGTGTTCCCTGAATAACAGCGCAGTTTGTTTGACCTCCCGGAAATTGACAATTTGCAGGATTACATGCGTAGGAAAGGCCGTCAGGAAGACCGGTGAGACTTACAATCTTGACATAGGCGATTGGAGCGGGTGGAAGACCTGGAGTAAGGGCAGTATCTGCTGGTACTTTAGCTGTAATTACCTGAGAATAGGGACTGCCCTGATAAGCAGGCATAAAATTGGTGGCACTGTCGGGAAAAATTCCGTTAGCACTTACGTTTACAGGGCTACATTGTGAGAGCACCTGATCGGAAATGGAAAGAAAAAGGCAGAGAGAAAGTAAAAGTTTTTTCATGAGTGGGGGTTTATCGTTTTTTATTTTCCTTTTCAACACCTGCCATTGCCAGGAGGTCAATAGCCTCTTGAAGGGTATCGGTGATATTGAGAATAGAGTCGAGTTGTGAGATATTAATGAGTTTACGGATGGGTTCCTGAATCTGGGTTAGCACGAAAACTCCGCCGGCATTGTTACAAAGCCTGTTGGCCACCAGAACAGCACTCAAACCTGAGGAGTCGCAGTAACGTGACAATTCCAGATCGATGATGATGTTTTTCACACCTTCAGAGCTTAATACAACAAGCTGAGATTTCAAAACCGGTGAAATGGTATTGTCGAGTTTCTCGGAAGTTACCCGAATGAGAGTGTAGTTTTCAAACTTCTCAACTGTGAAGTTCATAGTGATTTGATATAAGTAGCAAATATAAAAAAATTATTAGGCCTTGTATGGAGGATGAAAAAATTCAAATCTGAAAATTTTAAGGCCAAAAAGATTCAGATAGTATGAAGAGGCTCACATCAGGCTTTGTTGCCTGCAAGCAGATACAGAACTGCCATCCTGACGGCTACCCCATTCTCTACCTGATCCAGAATTATTGAATTGGGGCCATCTGCCACATCGCTTGAGATTTCAACGCCTCTGTTAATAGGGCCGGGGTGCATTATTACAATCTCGCGTTTTACCTTTTGCAGACGCTCAGCAGTAACCCCATACATCATGGTATATTCACGCAAGGATGGTATGTACTGAATATCCTGTCTTTCAAGCTGAATTCTCAGGATGTTGGCTACATCACACCACTGCAATGCATGATCGAGGTTTGTTTCTACTTTAACCCCCAATCCGGCTATATAACGAGGGAGTAAAGTAGCAGGGCCACAGACCATGACCTCGGCCCCAAGCATTTGCAGACAGAAAATATTAGACAAGGCAACTCTTGAGTGAAGAATATCCCCGATAATTGCGACCCTAAGCCCTTTTAGGGTACCTAGCTTTTCTCTTATTGAATAGGCATCGAGCAATGCCTGTGTGGGGTGTTCGTGCGTGCCATCACCTGCGTTGATAATCACACAGTTAACCTCCTGGGCTAAGAAATCTGCAGCACCGGAATGGGGGTGTCTCATCACCACCATATCAACCTTCATGGAAAGAATATTGTTTACCGTATCTACAAGAGTTTCGCCTTTGCTTACAGAGGAGGAGGCTGCAGAGAAATTTACCACATCAGCAGAGAGTCTCTTCTCAGCAAGTTCAAAAGAAAGTCTCGTGCGGGTTGAATTTTCAAAAAATATATTTGCAACGGTAATGTCTCTCAGACTCGGTATTTTCTTGATAGGTCTGTTGATGACTTCTTTAAAGCCATCTGCGGTCTGAAAAATCAGCTCAATATCCTCGGGAAGGATGTATTGAATACCAATGAGATTTTTAACACTAAGCGCACTCATCTGGATTCAAAATTTGAGGATGTCATTAGCTGAACACTGTCGAAGCCCTCACTTTCTTTCCAGTTAACCTTCACTTTATCTGAAGTAATGGTGTCTGTAACTGTGCCCACATAGTCGGGTTGTATAGGAAGGTGTCTGCTGTAGCGGCGGTCTACCAGAACAAGTAATTCAACTTCAGCCGGACGACCAAAGGCAAGCAGTGCGTCTAAACCGGCACGTATGGTACGCCCTGTGTAAAGCACATCATCGATTAAAACCACTTTTTTATTTTCGATAAGAAAATCAATTTGTGTGTATGATGGAATCAGGGTGCGGGTGCGAAAATCATCGCGATGAAAAGTGATATCGAGATAACCGAGTGGAATACGGGGGTTTCCGGTTTCGGAGGTAAGCAGCGAGGCCAGTCTTCCGGCGAGATAGATTCCTCTTGGCTGCAAACCAATTAGTACGGTGTCGGCGAAACGGTTATGATTCTCAAGCAATTCGAAAGCGAGCCGCCTGATGGTGTGGTTCATGGCTGTTTGGCCCATCAACTCTCTTGAAGCCGTCTGCATAGTCACAAATATATCCAATTTATAAAAACGCCATGCTTTTATCATTTTTTAAGCAGAATTATAGCCACTACGCTTACGGCAGGATTTTTAAGTGTAGTATTCAGACATACGTAGGGGCAATTGTCAGGAATTGCCATCCGGATAAGGATGAAGAGAAAGTGAAAAAAATGAAAACCTGTGATTTTTAGTATATATATT
>JBEGML010000314.1:0-2995 GCA_041183145.1 Bacteroidota bacterium
GTATGGTGGCGTATCTGCTCGGGATTACCGATGTGGATCCTATTGAGCTGGATTTGTATTTCGAGCGTTTTATCAATGAGTTTAGAAGTAGTCCGCCTGATTTTGATCTTGATTTCTCCTGGCGAGACCGTGATGAGGTGATCGAATACATTTTTCAGCGGCATGGCCGTGAGCATGTGGCCCAGATTGCGACTTACAACACGTTTCAGAGTAGCTCAGTCATTCGGGAGCTGGGCAAGGTGTTTGGTCTTCCTAAGGCTGAGATTGATGAACTTGTACTCAACCGTCGTCATCCCGCAACACCCGATCATATTGCCCGTATGATTTTTCAGTATGGCAAGCGTTTGCTTGATATGCCTTCGCACTTCGGTATTCATGCAGGAGGTATTCTGATTTCTGAGCTACCGGTGTATCATTATACAGCCACGCATATTCCGCCAAAAGGATTTCCTGTAACGCAATTCAGTATGCTTGAAGCTGAAGATTTGGGCTTATACAAATACGATATTCTGAGTCAGCGCGGGCTCGGACATATCCGCGATACGGTTGACCTTGTGAAGCAAAACAGAGGAGTAGAGCTTGACATTCACCGAGTGAAGGAATTTAAACAGGATGAACGCGTACGTACCTTGCTGCGTTCCGGAAAATGTATGGGGTGCTTTTACATAGAATCTCCTGCCATGCGAATGCTGCTTACTAAATTGCGCTGCGATGATTACATCACTCTGGTGGCCGCAAGTTCTATAATTCGTCCGGGTGTTTCGCGATCAGGGATGATGCGTGCTTATATCGAGCGCTTTCACGATAAAAACAAAATTCAGTATGTGCACGAGACTATGCGTCCTCTGTTGCAGGAGACTTACGGGGTAATGGTTTATCAGGAAGATGTGATAAAGGTGGCGCATCATTTCGCCGGTCTTACGCTTTCAGAGAGCGATGTGTTGCGCCGTGGCATGTCTGGAAAGTTCCGCTCTAAAGAAGAGTTTGATAAAATTCGTGAGCGCTTCTTCAGCTCTTGTCGCGAACGTGGATATTCAGATGCCGTGACACAGGAGGTATGGAGGCAGATCGAGAGTTTTGCCGGATACTCATTCAGTAAAGGACATTCTGCATCTTATGCCGTGGAGAGCTATCAGAGCCTGTATTTGAAAGCTTACTATCCGCTTGAATTTATGGTGGGAGTGATTAACAACTTCGGAGGCTTTTACCGAACCGAATATTATATTCATGAGGCACGTATGCTCGGAGCACAGATTGAGGCACCTTGCATTAATCACTCAGGATATCTCACTTCGATTGATGGTAAAACGGTTTGGCTTGGTTTTGTGCATTTGAGCGGACTCGAACAAAAGCCTGTTATGGCGGCACTGAATGAGCGTAAAGCGCATGGAGTTTTTGCTTCTTTGTTTGATTTTATGCAGCGGGTATCGATAGAGATAGAGCAGCTTCGTTTGTTAATTCGTATTGGGGCTTTTCGTTTTACGGGCAAGAGTCGTCAGGAGTTGATGTGGGACATTCATCTGCAGTCGGGGGGAAATAAGCGCACCTTTGCACATCTTGAATTGTTTGCCGAGCATAGCGCAGAATATACTCTGCCTGTTCTTGAACAGGATCCATACGGTGATGCCCTCGATGAGGTGGAGTTGCTCGGATTCTCGCTTTGTTCACCTTTTGATTTAATTAAATACAAGCCTGTTAATGCCGGTATATGTGCAATTGACCTGTCGAAATATCGCGGACAAAAAGTTAGTATATTCGGTTATTATGTTACCATGAAGCCTACGCGTACAGTAAAAGGAGAGGAGATGTGTTTTGGAACCTTTCTTGACAGATCCGGAAATTTTTTTGATACGGTACATTTCCCCCCGGTGCTAAGTGCTTATCCTTTCAGAGGAAAATCAGTTTATGAAATTACCGGAAAGGTAACAGAGGAGTTTGGTGTATGGAGCGTTGAGGTTGAAACCCTCAAGAGGGTAGAGCTGCATTCGCGTATGATGGGATGACAAGTACTTAGTGAATAAAACGCTGTAGCCTGATGAATGAACACGGGGCTCATTATCAGGATGCACTTTGTCTGCTTTTTCGCTCTTTAATTCTGAGATAAATACTGCCAAGAGCAAATGTGGTTGCGAGAGTATAAATAGGGTAGGATGGAGCAAAATAGCGGAATTCATCCATTTTCATAATCAGAGGAAATACCAGAGATGAATAGAGCCCGCAACTGGCCGCAAGCAGCAAACCGGCATGTTGCAATCCTCTGAAAAACAAAAATATGAGACTTAGTAAGCCTGTAAATGCAATTGTAACATAAAGCAGGGAATAGAATATCTTAATGCATAATTCCAGCTTGTTAAGTTCAAAGGAGGCTTTGCGGAAAAGTATTCCTGTGCCTGAATGCACAAAAAAAGTTTTCAGGGTAATAAACCTTGATCCAACATAGTATAGAAAGGGTTTTTCTTCCTGAATAGACCGGGAATAAATATTCAGCTTTTGAATCAGTACTTTATCGATTATTTTTTTCTTGTCAAGATTTACCGTATCAGATGTCATGAGCCTTACCATATCTCTGATTTTAACGAGGCTGTCGTGATTGAATTTACTTGTGTAAATGTATTCAGGAAGGGTTCCGTACTTGCGAACCTTAACCTCGGGAGAGAGTTCCTTGAAAAAGGTAATTTCACTGCCGGGCTGCCAGTGAACGTTTGAACCTCCGAAGCTGTTGATGAAGGCAAACAAAGCGGCCTGATAAGATTGATCAACCCCGGTATAGTTCAGAGATTTGGTAAGCGGAATTATTCTTTCATACTTTCTGAAGTTGCGAAAAATCCAACAGGAATCTGCAAGAATAAAAGGCGCACATAAACAAATCAGAGAAGTTAAAAGCGCAGGCCTCAGAGCCCCTTCTTTTTTAACAAATTGAATAATGATATATACAACATAAATAAAAAGTAGTGGTAAATAAACAGGCCGCATAAAAATCAACCATGCAGTCAGT
>JBEGML010000315.1:0-3896 GCA_041183145.1 Bacteroidota bacterium
GATTTTCTGTTCTTTACTACAGGAACAGATTAAGATGAAGAATGGAAGAATGAGCAGCAAAATCGTTTTCATAATCAGAAGCTTGCTGTTACGGAAATGGTCCAGCGACGGCCCATTCCCACATTTACTGAGGCAGATGCAGCATTGAAGCCACCTGCAAATTCATTATTTTGGGCGTCGGTAATGTAGAAGTCATCGAGGACATTAATAACAGTTCCTCTGATATCGTAACGTACCTTGTGTCTGATGAACCAGAGCCCGCTGCTAATATCCAGGAAACCGTAGTCGGGCATTCTCCATGATTGTCGTCCGACGTTAGGCCCCCAATTAGAGGAGTTCACCGTGATTTGTAAATCTTCAGGATTGAAGTTGGCGTAATTGTGAGTGAAATAATTGTACTGAGGTTTTATATACATCCATTTGAAGGGTTCAATTCTCAATGATGCTGCGAAAGTATGTTGGGCTGCGTCTCCAACTTTAACACCTCTAGGGTCAAATTTAATTTCCTGAATCAACTGTCCGTCATCGCCAATAATCGACGCCACTGCTATGGAGTTCCAACGCCAGTCGCCAAGTGAGGCCATACCCTCAAAGGAAATAAACCTCATCGGCTTTAAGATAAAATCGAGTTCTAATCCGCGGTGGATGGCCTGCATACCGGTTGCATTGACACTAATAGGATCTCCGTTAAGGGTAAAGTTTGCTCGTGTTGGACGGTTATTCCAGAAGGTGTAATAGCCATTTAGATTCATGGTGAATTTGGCCGAGCGGAAGGAGTAACCGAGTTCTCCGGAGGTGATTTCTTCGTTTTTGATGTTTCTGAATTCTTTATTATCGGGTCTGAAAACATTGGCCATGAGTGGAGCCCTGCTGAGCAGACCTAAATTAAAGAAAACGTTTTGTTTTTCGGTGAGGTTAAAGTTCATTCCGCCTTTTGCAGTGAATCCGTTCAGATTTTTCCATACTGATTGGTTCCAGTCTACTCCGTTAGATTGCTGTGTATAAACATTCCCCTGATAGCTAATGGAGTCTTGAAATCCTATGGAAAGGGTTGTGTCTCCTACTTGCAGGGTTTTGGGAAGGAAATAATTGATCTGTTTGTAAGCGCTCATAGATCCACTAAGATTTAGAAATGCGCTCCACCAACCTGCTTTGTATTCTACCAGGCCGAAGGCTCCTCCCCACCTAACGAAGCGATGGACGTTCTGGATGATCAGACCACCTTCTTTTTGATATACATCGTTGCCTTCATTGTTATTGAAGTCTGACAAAATGTAATCTCCTCCCAGCAAGTCGTGAATTCTGCTGTAAACACGTCCCTGGTAACTTCTACCATCAACACCACCTGAAACTTCAATTCTGTTGCTGGCCTTCCATGAGAAAGTACTCAAAAATCCATACCAGTCATGGTCATTGTAGTTTTTTCTTAGGTAGTTAGTGGCGATGCGTTCTCCAGGAATGGGTTGCTGAATAATGGTGGCATATGCATTTGCATCATAAGTTGCCTGTAGATTTTGTTCTCCATTCAGACCCGGGGTGAGATTGGTGATTGCATTTTGAGGCTGGGTTCCCCCTCCTTTGCCATATGAGGCATATAATATATTCGATATATAAAATTTATCGTTAAGTGTCCAGAAGTCCTTTAGAGAAAATACCGGTTTATGAAATTCATTAAGGCTGGTATTGACAATTTCCAGTGGCCCGCCGGCGGCGGTATTTCGGGTTCTTCTGAGGTAGCCCCATGCTGCATTGTAGCGTCGTCCTCTTTCTATGGTACCGGTGGTGTCAATACCAAGTTTATGGGCTTCTGTTTTTGAAAAAGTGGCCACACTCATTGGGGTTCTGAAATCACGCTGCGCAGAGATCTGAGGTGCTCCGAATCCGGAGAGGCTGAGCAAATGGTTCCCTAGTGTTTTTTCAATTTTGAGGAAATAAAAAAACATACGTGAATATAATTGATCAACCCAGCCATCGTTTCTTCGGTAACTGATGGCACCTGTTAATCCCCAGCCATAGTTAAGCCGTCCGCTTGTCAAACTCAGTGTTGTTCTTGCATTGAAGTTGTTCCCGATTTCTTGTTTCAAAATGACTTGTCTTTTTGATTCAATTCCGGCGGTGAGAATGTTCATGGTTCCGCCAATTGCGGGAATGGCCAGTTTAGATGCTCCAAGTCCGCGTTGAACCTGTACTCCTTTTGTAAGGTTATCGAGTCCGAACCAATTGCTCCAGAAAACTCTGCCGTTTACCATATCGTTCATTGGGATGCCATCGATAAGAACAGAAACGTTTTGCTGATTGAATCCCCTGATGCTTACTCTTGCATCACCATCGCCACCACCTTGTTGGGTGGCATAAACTCCGGGGGTGGTATTTAGGATCATTGGTAAATCCTGCGTGCCTAGTTGCTCCTGAATTTTTTGAGTTGGGATATTGGAGAAGGCAACCGGAGTCTGCCTGCTGATGGCAATATCTGATACCACCTGAACTTCACCCAAACTTACTGGCTCCATACTAAGCTCAAGCGCAATTGTGTTGTTGTTTATGGCAATTTTCTTTTCTATGGGGCTGAATCCAACATAGGTAATTTTGATGTTGTATTCACCATTCTCGAGTTTCAGTATAAAGTTGCCGTCAAAATCTGTTGTAATTGCTTTCTCCGGAGAAGCGATAACATTGGCCCCAAAAATTCCCTCTCCGGTAACTGGATCAGCCACGCGGCCTTTGAGAACGCCCTGTGCAAAGCTTACAAACGAACTCAGTAGAAGCGAGCAGAAAATAATTGGCCTTAGTGCAGGGAGGGCATGCCCAGCAGGCAATGTTCTGATTATGTCAATCACTCAACTACAAGCTTTTTGAGGACTCTTCCTTCAACTTTAGTCTTTGAAGTGGAAATGATCTCCATGGAGTATATTCCAGAAGACAACCCATCTACCTGAAGGAATGGTTGGCTGATAGGTGAATTGAAAATTTTCTCTGCAACTACTCTGCCGCTCATATCGAGGATTCTTACAATGCCTGTGAAATCTGTTAATGAAAGGAAGATTGATTCAGAAGCCGGGTTAGGGTATATTTGAGTGGCTTGTAATTTTTCCTGTTCTTCGAGGCCAAGCAGGTTGCATTCGCAATCATGGGTTCTGAGTCCGGTGAAGGTGTTGACCGGCAGGGAATCCCATTCCACTGACGCGTTAAAGGTTTGTGGAGCCGGATTTGTGGTAACACCCTTTTTAACCCAATACTTTCTTTTCAATGTTTTGTCTTGCGTCCAGTATTCAAGGAAATAAGCAACTGGATTTGCATAATTTACGGGCATGCTTGAGTATGGGGGAAGTATAGTCCAGCCTGCTGTTGGACTGGTGGCTCCGGTTGAGTTAGTTGGACGTTCCCCTATACAGGCGAAGATGTCTACTTTAATCCAGGTTGCTCCACCGTCAGTGGTTTTTTCAAGTGAAAGTGCATCGTCTCCATTAAAGCAAAGCACTCTGGGAAGACCTGTATTAGTAGCACAGCCCGGGCAGAGTAGGGTATCTACGCGGTTTTGAAGGGCAGTGTCGATGGGTTGACTTTGGCCTGTACCCGGATCTGTGAGGTTAAGGGCCATGGCGTAAGTAGATTTTGGAGCCAGCGTAATGTTTGTTGGCAATCTTAAGATGCCCTCAGGGTTCTGATCGGATACTATAGACCCATTGTCCCATCTGATAATTCTGTAGTTTGCCAAACTTACAGGATTGAGGCTGGGGTTATAAATCTCCAATGCTTTATTGTTGTTATCACCTTCTACATATTCTGAAATGAAGAGTTCGGAGCAATCATTTTGAGCCAGAGCGGCAATTGGAAAGAAAAGCAGGAGGAAAAATCGTTTCATAGGTGCAAAATTCCGCCAAAGATAAGGATTATGG
>JBEGML010000316.1:0-5315 GCA_041183145.1 Bacteroidota bacterium
CAGTTTCACAAAACTTCAGTCCTCTTCAGGTAAGCGGAAGTGATTGGACCTGCGCAGGTTTCGGATCAGGTTCTGTTCACGTTGTGGCACTAAAGGCCAATGGAACCCTTTGGTCTTGGGGCGACAACTCTTTCGGGCAGCTTGGTAAAGGAAATAACAGCATTCTCACGGCCAATTATGCCCCTGTACAAATAGGCTTTTTACAGAAGTGGGTAATCCCGGCTGCCGGCTATCAGCACAGCGCTGCAGTACTTGTTGATGGTAGTCTCTATGCGTGGGGTGATAACACAGACGGACAATTAGGTCTGGGATATTTTGGGAATACACCTTCAGTTTTCAGCCCAACCCAGGTGTCTAACCTTGGTGGCTCATCCAGTGAACAAGCCATAGAAATTTCTTGCGGTTGGTATCACACCTCAGTTTTAAAAGAAACCCGCGAACGCATTTGTGTTACCGGACAAAACATCAATGGCCAGATAGGAAATGGCAGCTCAGGTTCATCTACAAACCGAAATGAACTGGAATGTATGGTTTATGGCTATCCTTGTGTGCAGCCTGATATTCCTGCTCTATCCCGATTCCCAGCCGGCAATGTATGTCCGGGAACATCTGTAACCTTGAATATAGCCTCAGGCAATCTCAACAGTGCTGCTGTGTGGCGCTGGTATGCCGATTCCTGCACGGGAATACCCATTGGTACAGGAACTTCCATTATAGTTAGTCCTTCCTTGAGCAGAACTTATTTTGCCAGAGGTGAAAGTGGCGGCTGCGTCATGCCCGGCGCCTGTGCATCCATTACGGTTACAGTAAACTCACTCGCCGCACCAAATCCAATTTCCGGTCCTGCCGGAGCTTGTCGCGGACAAAATGGAGTAGTATTCTCAGTAAGCCCAGTTACAGGAGCAACTTCATACACATGGACTCTGCCTACCGGTGCAACGGGCAGTTCAACTACCAATAGCATAAGTGTAAACTTCGGAAGCACTTTTGTAACCGGAAACATCTGCGTTAGTGCAACAGGAAGTTGTGGCACTACGCCTGTTTTTTGCAGAAGTATCACTTATTATTCGATTAAGCCTTCTACACCCGGAGTTATTAGTGGTCCTTCCTCAAATGTATGTTCCGGAACCACCCACACCTACAGTGTTGCCGCGGTTACCAATGCAACTTCCTACACCTGGGCTGTGCCTGCCGGATGCACCCTTCTGAACGGACAGGGAACTACATCCATACAAATTTCTGTGCCAACAGGATTCATCAGTGGAAATATAACTGTTAATGCTTCCAACTGTGCCGGTGTCAGTGCAAACAGAACCCTTACCATCAGAGGAATTCCGGCAACGCCGGGAACTCCTTCAGGACCGCTTGTAGGTGTATGCGGAGGTTCAACAGTCAATTATTCAATTACCGCTGTTGCCGGAGCCAGCTCTTATACCTGGTCTGTTTCAACGGGTATTGTCATTAACAGTGGTCAGGGAACCACTGCAGTGAGTATCAGCACTTCGGCAGGTTTCTCTTCAGGAACCGTTTCAGTCAAGGCCAATAGTGCCTGCGGTTCCAGTGCCCTTCGTACCATTACCATTCGTTCTACCCCTTTACAGCCGGGCACCATAAGCGGACCAATAAATAATCTTTGTGGAGCAGGTTCTTCTACATACTCTATAGCAGCTGTCAGCGGAGCCTCCTCTTACAATTGGGTCGTGCCTTCAGGCTGGGGAATAACGGCAAATACGGGAACTTCTATTACCGTTAGTCGTCCTGCAAGCTTTGTTTCAGGAACTATTTCAGTAACAGCGGTAAATACCTGTGGCAACAGCACTGCGCGTACCCTGAGTGTTAGTGCACTCCCTGCTACGCCTGCCACAATATCAGGACCTGCAACTGTATGCGTTAATCAAACAGGAATCAGCTTTACCACCACGGCAACTGCCGGCTTGTCTTATACCTGGACAGTTCCGACCGGGGCAACTATAACATCCGGGCAGGGCACAGCCTCTGTCATTGTGAATTGGGGTTCAAGCTCCGGAACAGTTTCAGTAAAAGCCCAGAATACATGTGGATTCAGTACCGCAAGAACCAAATCTGTCAGCATTGGCTCTTGCCGACTTGCTCAAGAGGAAGCTGTGGTGGAGGAAGTAGAGGAAATGGATGTAATGCCCGTTTTCACGGCTTATCCCAATCCGTCAGGTGATGTTTTCAACCTGATATTCTGGCAAGAATCTGAAAGCAATTATCAAGTTGAAATAACGGATATCGCAGGTAAGTTGGTTTACATCCAAAATGGTACAGCACAAATCGGAGAAAATAAATTGATCATTCAGTCCTATCAATGGTTATCGGGTATGTACTTTTTGAATTTGAGATCTGCTAATGGAGCGCTCCGCTCACTAAAGCTTGTCAAGCAATAAATTCGGAATAGAAGAAAATGCCGGCCCCAGTGCCGGCATTTTTGTTTGTTCCTGTTTGAAAAATTATTGAGCCTGACATTCATTAATTGCCCTTTTCCCCTAAGGCCCGGTTTAAGGCAGCTGAAGCTCTAAAAATTTCTAAATTTGCCACATGAGAAGATTAGAAGTAAACTACAGCCTTAATGCCATAGATGTATTGGTCAGTATCTCCCGGTATAATTTTGTTAATCGTACCTTTAATAATAAAGATGCAAAAGTGCTGGATTTCGGATGTGGCACCGGTTATGGAACCAAGGTATTGCGTGAACACTTTCGTCAGGTGGATGCCTTCGATCTTGTTGATGAAAAAGATCTGGGAGTGTCTGAGGCCAGAGGAATAATTACCGACCTCGATAAACTTAAGAATAACGAGTATGATGTGGTCACTTGCTTTGAGGTGATCGAACATCTCGATGAGCCAACCCAGCATGACCTCATGCGCAGACTCAGGAATCTTCTCAAACCAAACGGGGTACTCTACATCTCAACGGTTCGTAAGATGGATCCACCGCCTACCGAGAACAGAAAAATTGAGCATATACGTGAATTAAGCTACAAGGAGCTTCTTGCCTTTTGTGAAGGCAGTTTCCATAATGTTTTCACCTTCGGACAGATTGACCAGAATATCTCTACTTTCTATCACGATAATATGTATCATTTCGTGTTCATCTGTTCAGGACCCAAAGCCTGAAAACCGTCAGACGATTTTTTTGTAACATGAATTTCCTGTGGCAGCATTGTGAGCTATGAAGTTTCTTTGCTGCTGAAAATCCTGTAACTTTGCCCAGCTTTATGCAGATACAGGTTCTGAAATCAAAAATTCACAGAGTGAAGGTCACAGAGGCCAACATTGATTATGTAGGCTCTATCACACTGGATGAAAACTACATGGATGCAGCTCAATTAATTGAAAATGAGCAAGTTCATGTTCTAAATTATCGTAACGGACAACGCATTATCACCTATGTCATTAAGGGTGACAGGGGCTCCCGTACCGTTTGTCTGAATGGTCCTGCAGCCCTTCTTTTTGAACCCGGCGATGAGGTGATTGTTATCTCGTACGCGGGCATGTCAGTAGAAGAAGCCAGAGAACATAAACCGGTAGTGATCTTTCCTCCCTCAGCATAATCCTGCCGCTGCGCTGGCAGATTCTCTGTTTTTTTAACCACCGAAAATACGTTCTGCGCACAAATTGCGCTTGTTTGAACCTTCCATTCATATTTGTGGTTATTTTTGAACGCCCAAAAGGGCTTTTGCTATGTCAGAACAAGTTAATCAGTATCTGCCCATTGTCATGATGTTTGGCGTGGCGCTGGGTTTTGTGGTTTTGGTGATGGTGCTTACCCATCTGCTCGGACCAAAAAGGAAGACAAAAATTAAACTCGAGTCATTTGAATGTGGGATTGAATCAAAGGGCAATGCCCGTATTCCTTTTTCTATCAAATATTTCCTGGTGGCTATTTTATTTGTTCTCTTCGATGTGGAGGTTATCTTTATGTATCCTTGGGCAGTAAATCTTAAAAAACTCGGCATGGTGGGATTTCTCGAAATGGCCAGTTTTCTGGGCTTTTTGCTGCTCGGGTTTTTCTACATCCTCCGCAAGGGTGCCTTGAAATGGGAATGATTATGAACCAAATGCGCATGTGTAGGTTTTCTAACTAAAATTTATCCGTAATGAAACTTGAAGCTCCTTATACCATGGCACAAACCCCTCAGGGCATGGAAGGCCCCGGGTTCTTTGCCACCACCCTCGACCAGGCCATTGGTCTGGCCCGCAAAAATTCTTTGTGGCCACTGCCCTTTGCTACCTCTTGCTGCGGTATTGAGTTTATGGCTACCATGGGCGCACATTATG
The DNA here is from genome assembly GCA_041183145.1 of Bacteroidota bacterium. GTDB lineage: Bacteria > Bacteroidota > Bacteroidia > UBA4408 > UBA4408 > JBEGML01. Next base: position 4,303 of record JBEGML010000316.1, read on the forward strand.
ACCTTGCACGCTTTGGTTCTGAACGTTTGAGTTTTTCTCCCCGTCAGGCTGACTTGCTGATGGTTATGGGCACCATTGCCAAGAAAATGGGTCCGGTTCTTCGTCAGGTTTATGAACAAATGGCTGAACCTAAATGGGTTTTGTCTGTCGGAGCCTGCGCTTCAAGCGGTGGAATCTTCGATACCTACAGCGTATTGCAGGGCATTGATCGTATTATTCCTGTTGATGTATATGTGCCCGGATGTCCGCCGCGCCCTGAACAAATTATTGATGGGGTGTTAAGGATTCAGGATTTGGTTCAGAATGAATCTTCACGCCGCAGAAACTCACCCGAATATAAGGCTATGCTGGCCGAATACGGCATGGAATAATTATGGAACAGGCCCTCAGAGATAAAATTGTTCAGCAAATCAGCGATGTTCAGAAAGATGCCATCCTGATGGCTGAAATGAACCGCGATTTTTTTACCCTTTTGGTTAAAAAAGATTCCCTCCACGGGGTGGTTCGCATTCTGAAAGATAATCCCGATTTCGGTTTTTCTTTTCTTACTACGCTTTGCGGTTTGCACTATCCTGAGCAGAAAGATGAACTTGGCATCATGATGCAATTGCATAACCTTGAAAAAAATCTCCGCATCAGGATTAAATCTTTTTTCCCGAAAAATCAAGCCACATTGCCTACTTTCACCGATATCTATAAAAGTGCCAACTGGATGGAACGTGAAACTTTCGACTTCTTTGGAATTCAATTCAGCGGGCATCCAAACCTCAAGCGAATATTGAATGTGGAAGATATGATCATTCACCCCTTGCTAAAAGAATACCCGCTCGAAGATCAGGTAAGGCTCGATAAAAACGACACCATGTTTGGCCGCTAAACTATGGATAAAGCAATTGAAAAATCACAAAGGTTCGTCCAGGAGTCTCAAACCAAGGAGTACACCACACTGAATCTGGGTCCCACCCACCCCGCCACTCACGGTATCTTCCAAAATGTTCTCAAAATGGACGGGG
>JBEGML010000317.1:0-5129 GCA_041183145.1 Bacteroidota bacterium
GTGTTTATATTGAGCCTCCCTTCTTCCCCTATAAAGTTGAATCTTTAAGCTTCTTTATCGTTACTCAGGCTCCAGGCTCAACCTTCAGAGCTCAGCTTATTGACGATGATGGTCTTCCCAGCGGCCCCGGAACGGTTTTAATCGACAGCCTTGTTGATTCAAATTTAATTTCTGTAAACGCCTGGAATGAGATTGTACTTCCCAATCCTGTTACCCTGAATTCCGGAGGATTTTATATCGGATGGCAAATGGCAGGTGACGGCATAGGTCTTGGTCAGGACACCGGTCCCCCGTTCTCCAACCACACCTTTGAAGTATTGGGAAACACCTGGGCGATATATCGTTCACGTGAAACCGAGGACCTAATGATCAGAGCCTCAGTTTCTCCTGTTCCCGACACCACATCATCTGGAACAGGACTCACAGAAAAGAAGCTTAATTGGATGACAGCACCGAATCCCTGCCATGAGCAGTTTCAGTTGTACAGCAATACAGGAAGTACAGATCCGGTCAACATCGAAATTCTTGATCAGACCGGCAGAATAGTGAAATCAATCAGCCGTGTTACCTTAAATCAAGGTAAAATCAATGTTAACATTGCAGATATTGCTAACGGATTCTACTTCGTAAACGTAATAGAGGGTAAGGCTCTGAGCACCATCAGACTCATTAAACAATAATCAGCAAAAATTTTCCCCCATGAAGCGAGTCATTATTGCAAGTGTTGTTTCGGCCTGGATCATTATCAGCGGGATGCTGTGGGACGTGTTAAACGAACAGAATTTCTCCTTTCAGGTAAAACAGAGAGCTTCGATTGTTAAAGCCGAAAAACAAAACGCTGAGGTTGTAGCCAACCTGAATTAATTCTGTAGACATGCAGAACCGCAAAAGCCACTTCCGATGGAGTGGCTTTTGTGTTTTTTTCAATAACAACTTGCCTAACTTCGTTCTCTCATAAACCTACTTAAAAGTAAGCGGATGCAAAGGGTACTTTTACTTATTTTAGCGGCATTTGGAACCTTGTTTTGCTCCTTTTACAGAGGTCCGGATGCTGAGGTCATCATCTATGAACAAACCCTGAATAAACTTCTTCAGGCAATTGGAGAAATAAAAGGGCAATCAGAGTATAAATTCTGGTTCAAATCCGGAACTTATCAATGGAGTTTAAGAGATACAAAAATCCATTTACTTCATGATTCTGCCAGGTTCAGCACCACAGCTTTGGTCGAAACTGGAATTTCTGACTATGAAGATGTGGTGGATGGAAAGATGTCTGTCAGATATGACCAAAAAACAAATAAAATTATGATACAGCTGCTGGATGCTCCTTTTGAAGTTTATATAAAATTTCTTGGGAAGAAGTTCAGGATAACCACTATACAGATTGCAGATTATTTCAAGGAACCCATGATATTCGATGGACCAGCAAATACCGGCACCGACATATCGATGTCTATGCCCGATGGGAGCATAAGGCGCATACAAGGCAAAACAACCAACACAAAACTAAAGATAGAATCAGGAAAAATCAGGGTGAGCAGCGACCTGCAGTTCAGGTAAGCTGATATTGCTCAGACACTCTTTTGGCAGACTCCAGAGCAAGCTCGAACATGGGCACCAGGGATTTCTCTCTTTTATCGGCCGAAATAGCCTCACCTGTGGGTATTACATCAGAGACAGTCAGCAGAGCACCTGCATTGCGTTTTAGATATTTTGCGTTACTAAAAAGCGCGAAAGCCTCCATTTCAACCGCAACACAATGGTATTTACTAACGGCTTCGGGAGTAAGACCTGTCTGGCGGTAAAAAACATCACTCGAATGAATGACGGCAGGACTTAGCTTTTGATTTCGCTCCTTAGCTACACTATTTATTAGGCCAAAAACCGAACCCTGAGCCTGAATTATTTTTTCAGGGAATCCGAAAGCATCCAGAGCATAGGTTGATTCAGAGCAGGCCTCCGAGGTATTCAAAAGCTCGTATGTACCTAAATCCTGCCGGTAAGAACCTGCAGTTCCAATTCTGATTAAACACTGCACATCAAAAACCGTATAGAGTTCCCAGGAATAAATGCCGATACTCGGACAGCCCATGCCGCTTCCACCTATGCTAATCGGACAGCCCTTATATTTTCCTGTGAAATAAAACATATTGCGAACCGAGCTTACCAATCTTAGCTCATCGAGCCAGTTTTCAGCAATGAACTTTGCCCTTAGCGGATCTCCCGGTAGCAGGCAAACCGGCGCAATATCACCTTTGGCGGCATTAATGTGAACACTCATTTTTTCTATTTGAATTTAACAAAGGTATAATAGCACCCAGATATTCAAAATCTTAGTTACGCGCGGTTAAAGAATGTTCACAGAAATCACTATGAAATGAGGCGAATCAGATTTTTTTAAAGTGCCATATTGCCTTAAGTTTGCAACAAATACATAGTATGACTCCAAGAGTAGCAGACAGACTTAACGCACTGAGTGAATCTCAGACACTTGCCATGGCCAGAATGAGCAGAGAGCTTCAGGCCCGTGGCATTGATGTGATAAGCCTTAGCATTGGTGAACCCGATTACGACACCCCCGAATTTATCAAACAGGCGGCTAAAGATGCCATAGACGATAATTTTACGCATTATCCTCCTGTTCCGGGATTTCCTGATCTTCGTGAAGCAGTATGTACTAAACTCAAACGAGATAACCGGCTTGAATACCAAGCATCAGAAATTGTTGTCTCAACAGGCGCCAAACAAAGCATAGCCAATGTAATTCTGAGCCTTGTAAATCCGGGTGATGAGGTTATTGTGCCCATTCCCTATTGGGTAAGTTATCTTGAACTTATCAAGCTTGCCGGAGGGAAAGCGGTTTTTATCAATTCCTCCATTCATGAAAAATTTAAAATCAGTCCGGCGCAACTCGAAGCTGCTATTACCCCGCAGACGAGGATGTTCATGATCAATTCTCCTTCGAACCCGAGTGGTGCCGTTTACAGCAAGGAAGAATTAGCAGGTTTGGCTGCTGTGCTGGAAAGGCATCCCGAAATTCTGGTACTTTCGGATGAGATCTACGAGCTGATAAACTTTGAAGGCAGTCATTCCAGTCTTGCATCCTTTCCTTCACTACGCGACAGAACGATTATAGTAAATGGAGTTTCAAAAGGATTTGCAATGACAGGCTGGAGGATAGGCTACATTGCTGCTCCAGATTGGATTGCCAGAGCCTGCGAAAAAATGCAGGGGCAATTTACCTCAGGCACCGGCACAATAAGTCAAAAAGCCGCCATGGCCGCGATGCTTGCATCGCCGGAAGATGTGAAATGGATGAAAGACGGATTCAGAGAACGTCGAGACCTTGTACTCGGTATGTTAAGAAAAATTCCGGGAATCAAAGTTGATGCTCCGGATGGTGCATTTTATGTTTTTCCGGATGTTTCTGCACTTTTTGGAAAACAATTCGAAGGTAAAAGCATTAATAACAGTACAGATCTTTGTATGTATCTTCTTGAGAAGGCAAGAGTAGCACTTGTTCCGGGAATTGCCTTCGGTGACGACCACTGTATAAGAATGTCTTATGCCACCTCCCCCGACAGACTGCGTACCGCCTTGTTAAGGGTTCATCAGGCAATATCAGATCTCAGAGACCCTGAATAATTCATGAGCAAAAAACATGAACTTCTATTAAAAGAGGCTTTCACGGGCAAAACCGTACTGGTCATCGGCGATGTAATGATTGATACATATCAATGGGGTAAGGTCAGCCGTATTTCTCCGGAAGCGCCGGTTCCTGTGCTCGAACTGGAAAAAACAGAACATCGGCTGGGTGGCGCATCCAATGTTGCGCTCAACTTACTTGCTTTGGGGGCAAAACCCCTCATCTGTTCAGTGATTGGTGAGGATGAGGCAGGAAAGATTTTTCTTGAGCTACTTCGTAAGCACAAACTTAGCTCAGAAGGAATTTTATTCTCTTCCCGCAAAACAACCAGTAAAACCAGGATTATTTCGCAACAGCAGATGTTAAGAGTGGATCATGAGCAATCCGATGTTCTAAAAAATTCTGAAAGTGAAAGGTTTGTAAGATTACTCTCACAACTCATAGAACAGCAAGCTCCCAATGCCGTGATTTTTGAAGATTACGACAAGGGTGTGATCACCGAATATCTCATCGAGGAGATTTCTAAATTGTGTCGTCGCAAAAAAATTCCTGTTACTGTAGATCCTAAAAAAAGAAACTTTTTCAGCTACCGCAAGGTTGACCTTTTCAAACCAAATCTGCGCGAACTCAGAGAGGGTCTGCAAACCGACTGCCCTCCGGACATTGAATCACTAAACCGAGCCGATAAACTTTTACGTTCATTCCTGAAACATAAAATCACACTTGTTACTCTCAGTGAGCATGGGGTTTATGTTTCAGACGGAAAAAATTCAGATATCATACCCGCTCACAAAAGAAGCATCGCCGATGTCTCGGGAGCCGGTGATACTGTTATTGCCACGGCAACCTTATGCATGGCGGCCGGATTCTCAATAGAACAAATGGCCGGACTCGCCAATCTGGCCGGAGGAATGGTATGCGAAAGCCCGGGGGTAAGTCCGGTTGAAGCAAAACGTTTTTTCCGCGAAGCCTCAGCGCAGTACCCAGAAATAAATTTATGAGCAGACCTGAAGTTAGGCCATACAACACCGGATCCAGCAAAAAAGAAGAAGTTGCGCAGATGTTCAACAACATCAGTCCGAAATATGACCTGCTCAATCACACACTTTCTTTCGGGATTGACCATTTGTGGAGAAAGAGAGCCATTAAAGAATTAAAAAAATACCGTCCAAAAGATATTCTGGATCTTGCCACAGGCACTGCCGACTTCGCTATTGCAGCTGCAGCAGTAAAGCCGTCGAAAATAGACGGTGTTGACATCTCAGCAGGTATGCTGGAGGTAGGAAGGCAAAAAATTAAATCAAAAAGACTAGAGAAACTGATAACGCTCAGACTTGCCGATGGTGAGTCACTCCCCTATTCAGCAAATTCATTTGATGCCGTTACCATTGCTTTCGGTATCAGAAATTATGAGCATCCCGAGCGAGGTCTTTCTGAAATGCATCGGATCCTCAGAACCGACGGAGCAGTATTCGTGCTGGAA
>JBEGML010000318.1:0-3523 GCA_041183145.1 Bacteroidota bacterium
CATCTGCCTCGCTATCGATAAATCTTGACTCTTTGTTTTTCGTAAGTGAGCGCCCGGGAGGAATTGGAGGAAAAGATATTTACCTTGCCATACGAGATGTGAACAGCAATTCATGGAAATCAATCGAAAATCTGGGGCAGGTAATTAATACAGAATATGACGAAGAAAGCGTGTTCTTGTCTGCGGACGGAAAAACATTGTATTTCAGTTCACAAGGACACAACTCTATGGGCGGTTTTGATATTTTCAAATCTGATCTCAAGGAAAAGAAATGGAGTGCGCCTGTTAACCTCGGATATCCGCTTAACACCGCTGATGACGATGTAAATTTTTTGATGACTCCCGATGGAAGAAAAGGATATTATGCCAGTGTTAAAGCAGAAGGTTTTGGTGAGCGTGACCTATATCTGGTTGAATTTGGAGAATACAGCGAAATGGATGCTGACAGCGCACTTGCACTAATTGAAAGTTATGCAGGTTTCATTGCTGGAAAAAAAACTGTCAGTTCCGTTGTTCTAAAAGGTTTGGTCACAAATAGTTATAACCGCAAACCACTTGCAGCTGATATTCAGATTTTTTATTCTGACTCCGCAATCATGGCTGAGCAGGTAAAAACAGACCCAAAAACTGGAAAATTCGCTGTATTTCTTCAGGGAGGAAAATCCTACATACTTAACGTAACAGCTCCCAATCACAACTCCGCAACCGCCACTGTTACAATCCCGACCGCAAACCAAAGCTTAAGTATTTCTAAGGATTTTGAGCTATCGGTATTGTCAGGAGTGACAACTTTGCTGAACGGAAATGTTTTAGACAAAACAAGCAAACAACCGATAATAGCAGACATTCTCATCAAGGATGGAATTAACGAAAATGATATTGCTAAAATCAAATCAAATCAAAATGGAGACTTTCAAGCCGCTTTGCCCGCAGGCAGAATTTATTCCATAATTGTTAAAGCGCCTGATTACATGACGGAATATGATGATCTGGAAATACCTCTGGACAAAAAAGGACAGGCGAGCACTAAAAATATTGAAATGAACAGTCTGGCTCAAGGAAGCAGAATTCTATTAAAAAATATTTTCTACGACTTCAACAAGGCAAGCTTAAGACCAAGGTCAATCATTGAGCTTGATCGCGTCATTGAATTGCTGAATGAATATCCGTCTATGAGAATTGAAATTTCTTCTCACACCGACAATAAAGGATCAGAGGAATACAACAAAAACCTTTCTCAAGACAGATCCACTTCGGTATTAAAATACCTTGTAGGAAAGGGAATTAATTCTGCTCGACTGGAGAATAAAGGTTACGGATTCAGTCAACCTATTGCCACAAATGATACAGATGATGGACGTCAAATGAACAGAAGAACAGAAATCCGAATTCTGAGCAAATAAAATGTGCGGTATTGCTGGAATTTTCTCTCCGGTTTCCTCGCCGGGCTCTTGGCATGGGTATATCCACAGCATGACAGAATCCTTGTCTCAACGAGGCCCTGATAATCAAGGAATTTTCCAGGACCAGGGAATCAGCCTTGGCCACCGAAGACTGAGCATCATCGATACAAGTGACGCAGCAAATCAGCCTTTCTCAGATGCCTCCGGAAACCTGATAATGGTGTTCAACGGAGAAATTTTTAACTATCGAGAGCTTAGAACAGAGCTGGAAAGTGCAGGAAAAAGCTTCCGTACCGACAGCGATACGGAAGTGTTAATTGAATTGTTTAGTTTAAAAGGCAGGGAATGCCTTCAAATGCTCAACGGTTTTTTTGCTTTTGCTGTCTATAACAAATCTGAACATTCCTTATTTCTGGCGCGTGACAGATACGGAGTAAAACCTCTGAGCTACCTCATATCAGATGAAGGAATTGCCTTTGCATCTGAAGTTAAAGCTATTCTCAAACTACCCGTAAAACGCGAAATAAACAGGGTTGGACTCGTTCAGTATTTACACTTAAATTACCTGCCACCAAACAAGAGCATGGTGAAAGGAATTCAAAAAATACCTCCTGGTCATTTTTTAAAATATCCTGCCGATAAGGAGACTGATTCATGGTATTCTTTAAAAATAACAACTGAAAATGATGGTCCATTATCATACACTGATTCCTGCCAATCATTTAAAACACTCCTGCGCGATGCAGTAAAAATCAGACTGCGTTCAGACGTTCCTCTTGGTTCTTTTTTAAGCGGAGGAATTGATTCTTCTGTAATTTCCGCAATTGCCAAACAGGAGAATGGAAGTCTTGAAACTTTTTCGATTGGTTTTGAGGATGAACCGGCATTCGATGAAACCTCCTATGCCGAGTTGCTTGCGAAAAAATGGCAGACCACCCACACTACGTTTCGTCTGAAAAAAGACGACCTGCTAAACGAGTTATTCAATGTGCTTGATTACTTTGATGAACCGTTTGCTGACTCATCTGCACTGGCCGTTTATATTTTGAGTAAAAAAGTAAAAACCAGAGTCAGTGTTGCCTTGTCAGGTGACGGAGCTGATGAAATGCTGGGAGGCTACAACAAGCATACTGCAGAATTTAGGCTGCAAAAATCTCTGGCTCTTCGCAAATTATCTTCCTCACTGGCACCCTTGTTCCATGTGTTACCTAAATCCAGAAACAGTAGTTTTGGTAACCTTAATCGTAAATTATTTAAACTCAGTCGTATCGCAGGTTTGAAAGCACAGGAGCGCTATTGGATTTCAGCCGGTTTTTATGACGAAATCCCATCAAATTTGCTTCTGAATTCTCTGAGTATTGATGAGTTAAATGAATTTGAGATCGATAAGAAAAACATTCTCAAAAACATATCTGACCTATCACCTGCCATGAATCAGATCTTTAAAACGGATATGGAGCTGGTGCTGCCCGGAGACATGCTGGTAAAAGTTGATAGAATGTCTATGGCTAATAGTCTGGAGGTACGGAATCCATTTCTGGATTTTCGCGTCGTAAATCACGTGATGAGTCAGCCCGAGGCATTCAAAATCGACAAGCATCGCAGAAAGAAAATGTTAACTGACAGCTTCGGTGAGTTGCTGCCCACGGAACTTCTTCAGCGAGGGAAAATGGGCTTTGAAGTACCCTTACTTAACTGGTTCAGGAAAGACCTAAAGTTTCTTATTGAAGATGATTTACTCTCCGAGAACTTCATTAAAGAGCAAGGCGTTTTTCAATTTAAGCCAATTTCCATGCTCATCGGTCGTCTTCATTCATCAAACCCTGATGATAGTGTGGCCAAAATTTGGGCTCTTCTGGTTTTTCAGCATTGGTGGAAAAAAAATATACTACCTTAAGGCATGCCAAAAGTTCTTCGCCTGATTAACAGATTCAATCTTGGTGGGCCTACATTCAATGTAGCCTATCTTTCAAAATATATGGAGGGATATGAAACGCTGCTTGCAGGCGGGGAAAAAGATGATTCTGAAGACAGCTCAGAATTCATTCTTGAAAATCTGGGTTTAAACCCAATAAAAATTCATGCGATGCGCCGTAGTATCAATCCTCTGAATGATATAA
>JBEGML010000319.1:0-3011 GCA_041183145.1 Bacteroidota bacterium
CAACCAGGATATCTGATTGGAATTGTTCAATGAAAATATCTGGCTGCTGTCACGTAAAGCAGAAAAGTCAGTTGCAGTAATAAGAATTCTGTTGTTACTGCCTGAGCCGGCCGGAAGGGGGTAAACATAACTTTGTTGATTATAAATATTGGTATCAATTACAGACCATGTTGATCCTCCATTGCTGGAGAAATATAAATTCACAAAATCAATTCCGAAGGAGTTCCATGACAATGGGATTGGTGAACCGGAGGTATAGGAGTTGGCTAAGGGATTTAGCAAAATAGATCTGTTCCCTATAGAGAACACATTATCAGATACGTCATTGATAGCAGAATTGCCTGCGTCTGAAATCTTAATAAGGCATTGCGAAGAAACCAATTGAGGCAAAACCAGCTGTGTACTGCCTGCGAGGGCGTTAACAGAAGATGCCAGGGAAGACCAGGATGCACCATTGTCGGTGCTGAGTTGAATGTTCAGTGAAGAGGATTGAGGAAAGTCCCAACTCACGTTTAAAGCTTGCCCTGCAGCAAGTTGCTCACCACCATTTGGAAAGAGTACCTGTTGAGCCCCCAGCGGGGTACCCGATATCACGAGCGATGCGTTGCTGATGTCGGAAATTGCTGTATTTAGCGCATCCGTTACTTTGAAGAATACATTTGAAGATGGCAGATTAGGAACAGAAAAATTGAAGCCGCCTGTATTCTGAACAGATGGTTGAATATTAATCCATGACTGCATGGAGTCAACAGAATAGTCTAGTTTAACCAGGGCTGAGATGCCTGTGCCTGTCCAACTGATTTGTCTTACAGTTCCGGGATTAAAGAGTTCACCCCCATTTGGGGAAAGCAAGGTAATTGATGGAGGGCCAACAGAAAAAACGGCATCACTGAGGTCTGTCAGAGAGATGTTTGCGGCATTACTGATTTTTAGCATCATGGCCTGAGAGTTGATACCCTGAGGAATGACCCAGGAGTATACACCATTTTGTGCCGGATAAACGTTGATGATAGGTTGCCAGGTTAGACCCGAGTTCACCGAATATTCAAGCTTAACATAATTGACAAAATTGGTAAGGAATTCGATGTTGACGGTTTGACCGGCACCGAGATTTTCGCCTCCATTCGGACTGTTAATGCGAACTACGGGACCGGGAAAGTTGAGCGTAAAGGCAGCATCACTTACATCAGAAAGTAAGGGAGCAGTGAGTGTTCTGACCCTAACTCGGCATTGTGAAGACTGAACTGCAGGGCTAAGCCAGGTGTAGGTTCCTGAATTGGGAATGTTACTTACGATTGTGTTCCAGGTAAGTCCGTTGTTAAGCGAATATTCAAGGATAACATTTGAAGCGATTCCTTGTCCCTGCCATCCGATAACGAAAGGGCTCAAGCCACCAATTGTTTCACCGCCATTTGGAGATATTACCTCAAGGAAAGCCGGCACTACGGAGAAATTTGGTGTTATTCCAAAGATGGTGGGATCATTGGCATCACTTATCCTGATCAGGTATTGACTACTGATGAAAGGAGGAATGGTCCATGAGAAAGTGTTGGTTGTATAAGGGATGTTGTTGGCAATTGCCAGCCAGTTTTGACCATTGTTGTATGAGTATTCAATGTTAACGGCTTGAGCGCCACCTTGTATCCAACTGATGTTCTGAACTGACGAAGCGGGAAATATTTCACCTCCAACCGGATTCAGGACCTGAATACCGACAATTGAGGAAAATATGGTAAAGCGTTCTGAAGTATCTGCAGCAGCAGATTGGGCATCTTTTACGAGGATATAGGCGTTAGAGCTTGCCTGTGCAATCACCGGCCATATGTAAAAACCCTGAGAAGCGCTTACGGAAGAGGCAATTGGATTAAAGGTAACCCCGCTGTCGGTGGAGAGGAAGATATCGACCAGATTGATATTGGCGTAAATCCATTGTATGGTAGAACCATTTCCCACCGTCCAGGTATCACCGAACAAAGGCGCGGTAACGGTAATTTGAGGTGCCGCAGGAGTAATAGTAAATACAGCATCACTCTGGTCGCTAACAGCAGGATTACCTGATTCAGAAATCCTGATTTTACAGTTAGCGGAAGGGGTATTCGGCACCTGCCAGACGAAACCTCCGAGGGTTGCGTAGTTACTGACAATATTTTGCCAGGTAGCACCATTGTCGATAGAGTAATCGATATCGACAAGGCCGGAAAATACAGAACCTGCCCATTGTATGTTGTATAGATTACCTGCACTTAGAATTTCTCCGCCATTAGGGAGATTTACCAAAACATAGGGATTTACAACATTGAAAGGGATTGAATTTGAGGCATTGACCGATGGGTTTAACGCATCACTTATTCTAACAAAACAATTTTGGGAAGCCGGACCGGTGACAGTCCAGATGTAGGGAGTGGCTGCCGCATTCCATGAGGGCTCAATAGTGCTCCAGGTATTACCACCATCATTACTGAATTCAATTTTCACCTGGCTTATATAATTGCTTGCCCAGGAAATCTGCTGCTGAGATCCAATAGCCCAAACCTCATTGCCAAAAGGCGTGCTTATCAACACTGTTGGCACGGGAATGCTGATTTGAAAGCCGGCGTTGCTGGTATCCTGATTACCACCGGAGATATCATAACCACGGATAAAGCAATCATCTGAATTCACGTTGCCCGGAAGCAGCCAGGGCAGGCTGGTTTCACCCTGAACAAAAGTTCCTATCGGCAGCCATGTTTGCATACTGTCAACCGAATATTCAATTATCCCGGAAGTTATATTCTCGCTGCTGAACTGAACGTTAATGGAGTTTGTTCCAACAAAAGACTCTCCGCCATTTGGGTATAGAATATTCACAGTGGGAACAGGAGCCTGCACCCTGAATGGGCCGCGAACGTTTACAACCGGAGGATTGTTTGATTCTCTTACTGCAATATAGCAAGTGGAGGAGGTAATGCCTGAGGGCACTGTCCAGGTATAGGAACCAAAATTCGGTTGACTAAATGCCACGGTATCATAAT
>JBEGML010000320.1:0-3644 GCA_041183145.1 Bacteroidota bacterium
ATTGGTACAGAGCAAAATTCTGACTAATGAATTACTTCCTCTTATCGAACGCATACGCACAGAGTCGCTCATTCTCAGCGGTTGGATAGAATTCCAGAAAAATCCATACAGGGTAAAAACACCACCGCTTATAAAGAGCAGCCGCACTCAGTTGTATTCGGCAGCCATGTACCTCAATGCAGAAGAGTATGTAGAACAATTCCTAAATCAGGAAAGTTTCTACCTTGACCCTGCAGAAGATCCGTCAGACAAATGGATTTTTAATAAACAAGAATACCGTGAGAAGCTCGACCGGGATCTGCCGGTAGAAAACTTTTTCGGCTGGGCAGAAAAAACACTTCGCACAGAATATTCAGAAGTTGATCCGAGGAAATTTTTCTCACTCTCAGTTTTGCTGTATGAAAACGACCTGCATGTTGAGTTCCCGAAAGAAAAAGATCCTGACACCATTCGCATGCAACAATTGAAACTTAAAGTCCCAAAACTCAAAATTACCAACAAAGAAGATGACCTATTCCAAATACCACCGACTGATCGTTGAGGAGCTCATGTCAGGAAAGTTTATCCTGGCCGGAGAGAAATCTTTCGAAGACCTCAAGAACAATGAGAATTTCTATGTCTCTTTTTTCAGTGAGTCTTTCGGATTCGACCTTATCGTAAAAAATGAGTTCGCCTATCTAGTTTCAACAGATTCTGCAGAAATGCTCTCCAGAGATATCTGTATTTTCTTCGCATTACTTTCCTATGAACTGGATCGCGATGGAAAGAACTTCATGGACCTCATTCGATATGCAGAATTCGAATTTTCAGAGGTAGATGCCTATTTCGAAAATTCAACCTTCATTGACCTGATCCATTCCAACAAACAGTTGCGAGATACCGAATCCAGAAAAAATCTGGTAAACAGCATGGCAAGACGCAATATTCTGGAGAAAATCGGCGAAGATCGTTTCACCTTCACCCCTGCCCATAGGGTATTTATTGATTTTGCCAGAGAATTCGCAAAAGGCAGAATGGCGCAAGCCTCCGAAGCTTAGGTTAAAAGCAGAATCTTCACTGGCCAATAATCATAAGCAACCGGAATTCAAGGTGCCGGAAGAAGGAATCTTGGGATTTCAATCTGAATTCCTATATTTGCGCCCCGCAAACGGAGATTGTAGCTCAGCCGGTTAGAGCGCCAGATTGTGGCTCTGGAGGCCGCGGGTTCGAATCCCGTCTTTCTCCCGAATGCTAAGCCCCCTAACCGGGGCTTTCTTTTTTTACCTTAGTGCCGTTGATCAGGCAAATTATTCACATCGTACGCCTAGAGTGGCAACTGGAATGGAAAAGAAAATCTTCCATCGGTTCGGTGTTGCTTTATTCCTTCGCCACCATATACACCTGCTACCTAGCCTTTAAATCACTAAGCCACGGCCCCACCTGGAATGCCCTATTCTGGCTGATTAACCTATTTGCCGCCATCAACACCGTAGCAAAATCTTTTATGCTAGACTCCCGCGGAAAACAGTTGTATCATTTCAGTATTTTCAAAGCCGAGGTCTTCCTGCTTGGACGAATGATTTACAACATTCTTCTGATGAATGTGATTTCCTTCATCACCCTTTTCTTTTTCCTGATGCTGCTGGGTAATCCCGTGCAGGATCTTCCCTCCTTCATCATAGTTATGATACTGGGAAGCACCTGCTTCGGAGCCATCCTGACCCTGGTTTCCTCCATGGCCTCAAAAACAAAAGGAAATCTGGGCATCATGGCAGTGCTCAGCTTCCCTATGCTACTTCCCTCCCTCATGACCATCATAAAAGCCTCGAAAAATGCACTTGACGGACTAGACCCTTCCGTAAGTTATGCTTATTGGCTAATTCTCATCATGCTCAACATCGTAGTTGCCGCACTGGGCTTCCTTTTATTTCCATACCTTTGGAGAGATTAAAGTCGAAGAAAATCAGTTTTAACAAAGCCTGACAATGATGAAAATATCCTGGTGGAAATGGCTTTCTGTGGCTCTCGTGCTCTATACCATCATCATGGGCTTCACCATGAAAGTGCCGGCACTGCCTATCCTTCATGAAACCATCAGAAACCTCTACTTCCACGTCACCATGTGGTTCGCCATGATTCTCATTCTGCTTGGCTCAGTGGTATATTCTATCAGATTTCTTTATTCAGGAAATATCCTTTTTGATATTAAAGCCTCAGAAACAGCCAATGTAGGGATCATACTCGGGCTGCTGGGAATTGCCACCGGCGCGGTATGGGCTAAAAGCACCTGGGGAGCCTGGTGGGCTAACGATGCCAAATTAAACGGAGCTGCTGTTACCCTGCTGTTCTATTTTGCTTATTTGATCCTTCGCAACTCCATTGAAGATGTTGAAAAGCGAGGCCGGATATCTGCTGTTTATAATATCTTCTCTTACGTAATGCTTATCGTATTCCTGATGATACTGCCTCGAATGACAGATTCCCTTCACCCCGGAAACGGAGGCAACCCGGGCTTCGGAGGCTACGACCTGGACAGCACCATGAAAGTGGTTTTCTATCCTGCAATCATTGGCTGGACCCTCTTCGGTTGCTGGATGGCAGACCTGAGAATTCGTCTAACCAAATTGAAACTCCTTCAGGAGAATATCTTAGAAAATGGAAAAAGTTGAAATGGCAGATGCCCTGATGGCATCAGGAAAAATCTACATCGTCGTCATTGTAGTCGCCGTTATATTTGCCGGAATCACCGCCTTCATGATTCACCTCGACAAAAGGCTCAGGAAAATAGAACAAAACAAAGTTTAGTACTACTCTGTTTTTTCAATATGAAAAGAACACACATATTTCTTATTCTGCTGCTCGCCATCTCAATTGGTGCTATACTAAGTACTGTAGCAGACTCCAGTACGTATGCCAATTTTAGCACTGCCTTTGGAAATCCGGGAACAGAGTATCACGTAGTGGGAAAGGTTGACTTTAATCAACCAATGGATTACCAACCAGAAAAAAATGCGAACCTGTTCGCATTCTATCTCAACGACCTCGATGGCAACCAGAAGAAAGTTATATACAATGGTACCAAGCCTCAGGATTTCGAGATGTCAGAGCAGATTGTCATCACCGGAGAAGCCGGAGACTCCATATTTTACGCATCCACCATCTTAATGAAATGCCCCTCAAAATACAATAACCCCGAGGGCAATAAACCACTCTGATTCCCTAAATGGAAATTCAATACATAGGAGAGCACCTTTTCCCGGGAAAACTCGGGAATTTTTTTGTACTGCTGGGATTCCTTGCAGCTATCATTGCCAGCATAGCATATTTCAAAGCATTTCGCGCAGAAGACCTTTCAGAAGAACAGCAATCATGGAAGAATTTCGCCCGCGGATCATTCTATGTTCATGCATTTGCAGTCCTTGGTATCATCGCCACGCTGTTCTGGATGATTACACAGAATTTTTTTGAATATCAGTATGTCTGGCAACATTCCTCATCAGACCTTCCATTAAGGTACATGCTTTCTTGTTTTTGGGAAGGTCAAGAAGGCAGCTTTCTGCTTTGGTCATTCTGGCACGTAGTACTTGGGCTTATTCTCATAAAAACATCCAAATCATGGGAGCTCCCTGTAATGGCAGTATTCAGCAGTGTGCAGATTTTTCTTT
>JBEGML010000321.1:0-4008 GCA_041183145.1 Bacteroidota bacterium
GAGCAAATGTTTGACGTGAAGAATGTTAAGAAATGGCTATTTTGACTGCCAGATGGTATTGCCCTTACGATCGATATAAGCCGCTGTACCACTTTTCAGGGAGCCGGTTCTTACATAAGCAAGTTCGCTACGAAAATCACCGGGGGCATCATACCCTTTATCTATAACAGTTTTACCAGTTTTGTCAATAAAACTCCATTTCCCGGTTCTGGCATCGCCAATCTTTACACATGCAAGCCCTTCCGAATAGTTCATAGCCTGATCGAAACGAGGATTAATAATCAGCTTACCCTTACGATCAATATATCCCCATTTTCCGGTTTTGAAATCTCCAACCCTTACTGCAGCGAGGCCTTCTGAGAACTGGTTTGCCTTATCAAACTGAAGCTCGATTTCATAGGTGCCATTTTTATTGATATATCCCCATTTTGCAGAAGCGTCTTTGCCCATTGCCACGTTTGCAATCCCTTCCTTAAAGTCATAACAATCATCAAAGGACGGCTTGATAACATAGCTTCCATTTTTATCTATGTAACCAAACTTGCCGCTTTTAGAATCTCCCTGTTTAACCCTTGCAAGGCCTTCAGAAAAATCATAGGCAAAATCATAAAGCGGTTTGATAATTTCTTTACCAGAGCGATCGATGTACCCGAGTTTAAGTCCTTTTTGGAAACGAGCCATTCCTTCAGAAAAATTGTACGCATAATCAACTTGTAGCGAAATCACTTCCTTTCCGGTTTTGTCGATATAGCTCCATTTGCCGGCCTTTTTAACTGCCGCCAAGCCTTCCTTGAATCTATATGCCTCATCAAAATCTAAGGAAATAATTTCCTTGCCTGTTTTGTCGACATAGCCTTTCTTACCTCCCAAGCCCACCACCGACATTCCTTCGAAAAAGGCCTCTGCTGATTTATATTTTGGAGCAACAATAACTTTACCGGCGCGGTTAATAAAGCCATACTTGGAATCCTGCTGAAACGGATATAATGCATCTTGTGCAAGCGACAGATTGGCGGAAAACAGAACAATTGCCGCCAAAAGAGAAAAAATCTTTGCCTTCATAATAGGTAGAAGGTTTTGAAATACCTTGATTTGCATTCTGACAAAGATGTAAAAAATTTTCAAGATTTGAAATTGATGGAAGAATTTGTTTGCGCGGATGCCGGTGTACGAGTTTTTTTACGTCGCTATGAGCAAAACCAAGCCGTTATGATCGGTCAATCGGTTAACGATTTGTCAGAGGGGTCTCTAAAAAAAGAAAAATCTCTACAGCATATAATTTCGAGAGAAATGGCCGCTCTGATTCTTCCCTCAAAATTATCATTTACTGAAAAAGGAAAGCCATTTTCAGAGGGGCTTGCAGGCATTTCCATTAGTCATACCGGCGGTCTTGTTGGATTAATGACATCGGAATATTTTGATTGTGGGCTTGATTTAGAGAGAGTTTCGGAAAAAGCAATCAGAGTAAAAATGAAGTTTATGAGTACGAATGAAGAGACCATAACGGGTCAATATTTTTCTCCCAATGAGGCGGCTACACTGGTATGGTCATTTAAAGAAGCTTGCTATAAACTTCATGGCAAGGGCGGTATTCCGTTCTTAGAGGGGATTTTTCTTCGGGAGATTGATATAATAAATTCGCGATTACGTGGCGGCTTGAATGATGGAAACAAAATTGTTTGGGTATCAGGATTTTTTCGTTTTTTTGAAGGCATGGTTTTAGTATACGTGATTCCCGAAGCGACATGAATTTATTCGATAAAATAGCACTATCAAGGAAGAAGCAGTTTGCAGTGCTTGTGGACCCTGACAAACATCAGCCATCAGGTTTATCGAAGCTTGCCGGAATTATTCAAGGGGCTGGCGCAGATTATGTTTTTGTTGGCGGAAGTCTTTTGACTCGCGATCTTTTTGAGCGTTCAATAAGAATACTCCGCGATCATTGTGACCGACCGATTATTATTTTTCCGGGAGGAAGCATTCAAATAAGTCCTGAAGCAGATGCTATTTTATTTCTCTCGCTTATTTCGGGAAGAAATCCTGATTTACTAATAGGTCGACATGTTGAGTCAGCGGGACTTATCAGAGATATTGGACTTGAGGTAATTCCTACGGGTTACATACTTGTGGATGGAGGTAAAGCCAGTTCTGTTTCCTACATTAGCAATACACAGCCGATTCCATCAGACAAATCAGATATTGCTGCGGCAACTGCATTAGCCGGCGAAATGCTTGGTCTGCGTGTGACTTATCTTGATGCGGGCAGTGGTGCTTTGAAACCCGTGCCCGAGGATATGATTAAAAAAGTGAGAAGTGTAGTAAAAACTCCGATAATTGTAGGAGGTGGGATTAAAGACGTTTCCACAGCAGAAAAAGCGTTTTCTGCCGGAGCAGATTTAATTGTAGTAGGAAATTCGCTTGAAAAGGACCCTTCCAGGGCCTTTGAAATTGCCGAGGCCGCGTTAAAATTTTAATCAAGTGCTTTCTGGCAGAACGCTGCAAACAAGGCTTTTTTCCTTTATGGCTTTCAAAACAGGAGGCAAAAGAGCCCTAAGATTTGATGAAGCTTTTAAACTATCATGAAAAACAATTATTGCGCCGGGTTTTAGCCTCGATTCAACGTTTTTAATCATTTGATGAACAGAGAGTGATTGATCGTAATCTTTAGCCAGAATTGACCACATGATAAGTTTAAAACCCTGTTGGTTTAATTTCTTGGCCTGATCAGGCTTCACTCTTCCATAAGGTGGTCTAAAAAGCTTAGAGGAAATGAATTCCGAGCCCCTAATTACGTCCTTCAGATATTCGTCAGAAGCGGTTTTCCATCCATTTAAGTGGGAATAGGAATGATTGCCTATACCATGACCTGCCTGTCTGATTTTTTCCATCAATTCAGGGTGTTTTTCGGCATTTTTGCCTAAGCAAAAAAACGTTCCTTTGGCTTGATTTTGTTCAAGTAGGTCAAGCACCCAATTTGTAATGAGAGGCTCCGGGCCATCATCAAAGGTTAGAAAAACCTCATCAGCAGTTTCCGGGATATTCCATATGCTTCCCGGAAGTATTTTGCCGGCAATATGATGGAATAATTGATATGACAATCTTTGCAGGAGAAGATTTTACTGAGCGGATTGATTTAGTCTTGCTTCAAAATCCTTAGACAGAGCATCCTGTTTATACATGCCGGTTAATTGAACCAGGCGCTGCATAATACCCATGGCCTGTTGCTTTTCGTAGTCGATGTTATCGGCCATTCTGCCTTTAAATCGTGAATAATAAGCCAATTCATCTTCATACTGATCAAACAGTAATTTACAAAGTCGATCTCCTTCTGCCTTCATATCCAGCTGGTAATAACATTCAGCCAAAGGCATGAGGAAAAAATTTGGCGACACGTTGTTTAAAGGAAGTTTTTTCATGCAATAATCCAACACCTCTTTTGCCTTATCTTTTTTACCCTCCCTGATTAATTCCTGAGCGAGGCGGGCAAAATTGTTGCGAAGATTCATGGTCATCCGTTGATTGTTTTCGTCCATGAATAAAGTATTTTTATCAAGGCCGCCCCAGACGAATTTCTTCATCATGTTTTCATACATGATTTTAGTGTTTACTTTTCCGGTTTGCCCATCAGCACTTCTCAACCTTACAGGCAAAAGTCTGTAAGCCAATCCTTCCAGTTGAAAATACGGATCGAGGTTTAAATAAGCATCATCACCAACAGTAATGGCAAAATAAACGGGGCGTTTCCAATTATTCGTTGCAAGAATATCGAGTATCATCAAATCATTTTTCATTACGTAGGAGCGGTCAATATCCAAGGAGATTCCATCAAGAATCTGAGGCGCCAGTTCGGGAGGCACTGTGCCATTGTTTACTACCTGTGCTGAATCGGCCGGGATAAATATCTTTTTAACCGGTATGTAATTCAGCTCCATGTTACTTTGTGTTGAAATTTTTGCAGCAGGGTCTTCGCTTCCCACAAAAGAAATAATGTCTTTAACGTTATAATAT
>JBEGML010000322.1:0-12016 GCA_041183145.1 Bacteroidota bacterium
ATGTCTATGTATATAGATGCTTATGACTGGGTGATGGTACCGAATGTTTATGGCATGAGCCAGTTTGCAGATGGTGGCCTAATGTCGACAAAGCCATACATCAGCGGTAGCAATTATTTATTGAAAATGAGCGACTATGGCAAAGGTCCATGGTGTGAGATTTGGGATGGTTTATTCTGGAGCTTCATGGATAAGCAGAGGAATTTCTTTCTTGGTAATCCGCGTCTTGGTATGCTCATCAAAACCTTTGACAAGATGGATGCCTCCAAACGTGAGAAACACAGGAGCATTGCCGGTCAATATTTGAGCACACTTAATTAAAGTTCAATCAGACATCTCAAAAAAAAAGGCCGCGATTGCGGCCCTTTTTTTTTGATAATTAATAGGTTACTGTAACACCACTTTATGAGTAGTGCTTCCGGATTCATTGCTTACACGCACCATGTAAACGCCTCTGTTCATACCGTCTGTAGCGAGTGTGAACAAATTTCCCGCAGCCTTATTGAAGCTTCTTTCAACAAGTCTGCCTGAGAGATCAAACAACTCAACATGAACGTTTTCCATAGTGCCTGCATTTACGTTGATGAACGTTGTTGCAGGGTTGGGATAAATACTTCCGGCATTTGAAGAGGCTATTTCTGAAGAAAGGATTACATCGACCAGTACTTCTGTTCTTGCAGAGATACAGAGGTTTTCAGGATGTTCAATTTCCCAATCGAAGAAGTAATAGTAGTTTGCCGCTCCTCCGGAACCCGCATTATTTCCGGTGATGCTGATAGCAGGATCTAGTCCATCTGCGGCATCATAAGGATAAACTGTGGCACCCTGGCTGCGCTTAAGATATGGATTGGTGCTACCGAACGAGGTATTGTTTTGATTGCCATTGGTGCCAAGACGATAGCTCCCGGGTGTTAATGGGAAATTCAATGTTACACGGGAAGAATCGGTCTCAACATCAATTTGATAGCTGTTGAGCACTACACCCCCTGCGTTGGAAAGTTCGATAGTTCTTACCCCGTAATAGTTGGAATCTGTATAAACTTTTACAGACTTTAGTGTGCAAGGTTCCATAACATTAAAGTTCAGAACATAATTACCTCCGCCGCCATTGTACCCCCCTGTTCCGAGATAGGTTCTTCCGCTCACTCCATCAGGAAGTGTGTAATCGTATACATCTTCCACCCAATATGAAGTGGTGGTATTCAGTACCGGTGTTGTGAAAGAAGATCCTGTGCCTACAACATTACCACCTGTTGGCGCATCGTACCAAACAAGGTTGTTGCCTGTTGCTGTAAGTGTGGTGCTCTGTGGGCCAGTGATTGTACTTCCGGTTGCAGAGGGAGCAGGAGCAGGATTGACATTAACAGTAATGGTGTCAGAATTGAATTGGGCGCATGTTCCCTGAACGGTTACGAAATAATCTCCGGCAGTATTGATAACAGCATCCTGAGTGGCTGCACCATTGTTCCAGAGGTAGGATGAAGCTGTTGAACTGGAAAGGGTTACACTACCACCTTCACAAAACTCAAGAGGACCATTAATGGTAAGACTTGGTGTTTCATCAGGATTTTGTATAGTTTGTATGGTTGGAGAGATATTGGTGCATCCATTTGCATCTGTTACTTCGACATTCAGAGCCTCGGTGGAAGATGTGGTAACAGATGTTCCCGTAGAGTTATCATTCCACAAATAAGATATAAACCCTGCAGCTGCGCTCAGCGTTGTTGACTGCCCAGTGCAAAAAATTGGATTTCCTGAAACCACGTTGCCGGTGATGACGCATCCATTTTCTACAACCGTTACAAATTGATCTGCATCAAGGTTAAAGAACCATTGAGACTGACCACCTGGCCAGATCAGCTGAACAGAGTCTACCGATGTGCTTTGACCAAGACCAAAATGAAGCTGAGACGAATTCACCGTACCATAAGATTCACCAGATCTCACTTCTCTCACCTGAGTGCCCCAGGGACCGTAGATTTTAACTCGTGCACCCAAGGCCATTTTAGTTGCGTCTGTTCCTTCAAGGTTAAAGGTGATGAAGTGGTTATCATTACCATCATTCATGTAAAGAGCGTCATTCACTGTTGCATTTGGAGAATTATATCCATCGCCGTAGGAGGTGAACAAGTCGATAAAACCGTCATGGTTGAGGTCACCTGTGGCGAATGAAACCATCCCACCGGTGTATGACATTAGATTGGTAATGTTTGTAAAGGTATTATCGTGGTTGTTTCTAAACATCATCCAGGTTGTTCCGGTAACAAACACATCGAGCCATCCATCGTTATCAAAATCTTCGAAAACACTCTGGTAAGGCGTCATGCTGGTGGTATTGATACCGGTTGTTGCACTGATATCGATAAAATGTCCTGTGCCATCATTAAGCAGAATTTCAGTACCATATGGAAGTAAATCATGATTGGTTCTTACGATATCAAAGTCACCATCATTATCAACATCACCGAATGTTGCCGTCCAGGTCTGGTAACCATTTCTGAGACCTCTTGCAGTGATTTCATTATTGAAATTTCCATTGCCATCGTTTACGTAGAGAACATCCTGACGTCGAATGTCAGAGGTATCTCCATTTGCCTGACGACATTTTGCGATATAGAGATCCATGTCTCCATCCTGATCAAAGTCAGACCATACAGATCCGTAGTTACCTGAATCAGCAGGGTCAGATCCATAAACGACTCCGGGGTTCAGATTAAAATTGATGATATTGTTTTGAGCGAATGTTCCTGCTCCTGTACCAAGGTTGCGGAATATTTTGCTGGCTTGATTGTCATCGCAGAGGAAGACATCTTCCCAACCATCATTGTCAATATCCACAATAGTCACATTTTGGAGGAGAGAGATGCTGGTGGTAATTTGATTCACCACTCCACTCAGAGCTCCTGCATTATCAGAAATGAGTACCACGTTTACACCACTGCCTGCATCTGTTACTATATCCTTTATTCCATTGTGATCAAAATCTGCAACTGCCATGCCCCAGGCGCTGCCACCACTCATAGCTACGATCAGGTGATTGGTAAAACTCCCATCACGGTTTTGAATTTCGTAATTGAGTTGCGTACCGTTATCTAGCCTGACGATATCATCTAAGCCATCGTTGTTAACATCGGTTACCGAGAGGCAATTTCCGCTTCGCATGGTTGCGTCGTTTATTAGCGAAGATTGGTTTGTGAATGAGACAAACTGCGCAGACAACATTCCGGGAAGCAGAGCTAAGAGGAAAGCTGCGGTGGCTTTTTTCATGATGGTAGTGTTTTTCATTAGCGAAGATGAGTGATTTTCTGTGATGTGAAGTTAGGATTTTTTAGAACCGGAAGACTTTGAAGTGATAGAATTTTGTGTTTTCCTGAATTCTAATGAGGTAAGTGCCCCGTGTTTCGGGGAGCTGAATAGACAAAGGCCCTTCGGGGAGAGTGCCGGATTTGAACAAAATCCTCCTTCCTGCAGGATCGAATACTTCTATGGAGTTAATCTTTCTTTTATCGGCAGGGTAAGCTGTTATTTTGCCGTCTCTGCTGAGAGTTGGACTGAGAGTCAGAGACGAATGTGTAGAATTCAGGTCAAAAGTGACAGTTGTCTGGTATTGATCGCTTACCATAAGATAGGGATTACGATCAGCGTTTTGATACATAGTTTGAAAATCTGTAATGAGAGAATGCGGATTGGGGAGGGAAAACATCTCGTCGAGAAATTTCGGTGGTACAGCCTGGTAAAACATTTTGGCTCCCGCCTGAATGAAGCCCGAATAACCATTAAGTGGCACGTGATAATAGACAAAGTCTTCACCACTGCCTTCTAGGCCCTGAACCTTATTAAAATCAGGGTCGGTGAGTGCATCCAGAGAAATCTGGACCGTGTCATAGACGGGATGCGAAGTATTGAAGCCCTCGGGAGGAAGACGATTATCTTTAAGCAGATAAGTTCCACGTTCCAATACCGAGGTGTAGTTGTAGTTCACATCACCCATTACCATTTCATAAATCTGAGGGCGGTCGTTCTGGCGGATAATCTGATGATGAGGCTCGAAAGAGGCAGATTCGCCGATCACACGAAAATCGGAGCTGAAGGTTCCGGAACGGAAAATGGTATCAGAGCCAGATGCTCCTGTTACCACGAATTGAAGAACTGCGCGACGGGCAGGATAACCACTGGGAAATTTATGTCCGGCTTTATTTTTCAGTCTTACCTTATAAAAGGCAGTGTCGGAATTGATACTGTCGAGCATAAGAGTGAGGTCTAAAGAACGCTGCTGCAAAAGAATATCTGTATAGGTAATCACAGTATCATATTGAGCATCTGTAGCATCGATTCCCAGGGCCTGCCGGTTATTTTTCATGAGGTTGAGCATGAAATTGTTAGCACCTGTAAAACGATGCTGGTTGAATGGAAAGCGAGCCTGATAGTTGATGTTACCATTTGCAATTACGATAGCATCTGCAAGTGTTGGCATGTGACAGGTCTGGCACTTTATATCGTTGGCGGGAAAAGAAGAATTGAGATATTCGTGATAGGTTGCCTGCTCCACGAAGTTAATTCCGGTTGGGTTGCCATTAAGATCGGCGGAGCTGGTAATGAGTGTATGACAGGATGAGCAGACCTTGCTTTCATCCATGTGGGTACTGTAAACCGGTGTGTAGCCTTCATATAAATCCATGGGACCTAAAAATGGATTTTGAAATGGACCATAAATTTTTCTGGTGGTATCGTAGGGGATCTCACCAGAAAAAGATTGACCGAGTGTATGTCCTAAGCCTTGGGTGTTGATGGTATGGCAACTGGAACAAGATACTCCATCAATTCCCAGACTATCCGTAAGGACTTCTGCAAGCGAGTAGTGAGCCGCACCATGAAGCTTTGCATTATAATGACCAAGCGGGGCATGACAACTGGTGCATTTGTCTTGCAATTCAGCAGCATGAGAGGGATTTACCGTAATTTCCTGCATCACCTTGGCGCGCCATAGAGGATCACGGGCACTTTGGGCCATCATGGTGGCTTTCCAATGATCGAAAAGATTCACATCCTCACCATTTTCATTAACATTAGCGAAGCCGGAAGAATCGCGGCCGTGGCAACCTTCACAACGATAACTTGGAAGAAAATATTCTCCAGGTTCAAGGGGAGCCCTGCGATTTTTAAACGCCAGAATTTCCTGTGGTGTATGGAATCTTGCCCTGCCTTCACCTTCTGTTGAGAATAAAGATGCACCAACTGCGAATGCAGCAATGGCGAATACTACAGGTATTTTTCCAATCATGGGTGCTTCAAATACTTTATTTAAACAAAAATAGAGATTAAAAGTTGATATTTCCGATCCGGGAAGTTACTGAAATCTACCTTATCAGTTTCGTCTGTAAAAATTGAATTTCTGCCGACTAACGATAAGTATTCGTAGCAAGCAGAACCAGAGTGCAGGCAGAGATTACCTCAATACCGGCCTCTTCAGCCCTTTTTTGAAAAACAGGATTTTCAGTTCCGGGATTAAAAATGATTCTTCGGGGTTTAAGCCCTATGAGATAATCCATGATTTGCGATTGCGCATTCGGATTGAGATAGAGTGTTATGGTATCAGGACGCTCCATTTCAGGTGTGCCGTTTTGAATTTCAAGACCGAAGATCCTTCCTTTACCTGAACCCAATAACGCAATTCGGTTACCTTGCGCCAGCAATGCCTGAGCTGCGCGCCAGGAGTAACGCTCCGGGTTTTCTGATGCACCGACAATTAGCGTTAGCGGAGTTTCAATCATTCTGTAAAGTTAAGATCCCGGCCGAAAGTTTCTTTCAGAAGAAAAAGAGCAAAAAAAGCAATGCCGAAGGTAATAAGTCCGACAGCTATAGCCGATTCCACGGTTCCCAGTATTGGCTTTAAATATTTAAAGCCCATGGTAATTGGAATAACAGCGCCTCTGACAAAATTTGGTGCGGTGGTGGTTGCTGTTGCACGGAGGTTAGTACCAAATTGTTCCGCCGCGGATGTCATAAAAACTGCCCAGTATCCGGTTGCAAAACCAATACAAGTTGCTATGGTATAAAACACAAAAACAGATCGACCGGCGAAAAGAAAATATAAGGCAGTAAAAACCACAGTCATGGATAAGAAGATACCAATTGCCTTTTTTCTGGATTTGATGTATTGACTAAGGAGACCGCTGGCGAGGTCACCGAGGGTAATGCCGGCATAAGTGAACATAATAGAGGTGCCAGGGTCAGGGAAAGGTTTCTGCATACCCAGTGCAGCGGCCATCTCAGGGGCAAAGGTTATGAGAATTCCAACAACATACCAGACCGGAACAGCCACTGCTATTATGGCAAAATAGCGTATAGCGCGTGAGGGATTAAAAAGCAAGCTGAGAAAATTTCCACGGTCGACACCCAGGTTTTTCACACGTGCAAACAAGCCTGATTCGTATACACCAATACGAAGGAACAGTAAAAGGATACCCATTCCTCCGCCGACAAAATAGGAAATTCTCCAATCAAAAAAATCGCCCACCAATGCTGCTGCCACAGCGCCTGATATACCAATTGTTGCTACCATGGTAGTGCCAATGCCCCGGCGTTCATGGTGCATCACCTCACTCACAAGGGTGATTCCGGCACCAAGCTCACCCGCCAAACCCATACCGGCAATAAAACGAAGAGCAGCATACATTTCCACTGAATTCACCAATCCATTGGCAATATTTGCCAAAGAATACATCAGGATAGACCCAAATAGCACAGAGAGCCTGCCACGTTTATCACCGATGATACCCCATAATATACCACCAACGAGCATACCGCCCATTTGCCAATTCAGGAGATCCAGTCCGCAGCTTAACAATTTTTCTTCGGGCACTCCTATACCACGCAGGCTGTCAATACGTACAATACTAAAAAGCACCAGATCGTAGATATCAACGAAATATCCCAGTGCTGCCACCAGAATCATGAGGTTATGCTGTTCCTTTAACTTGCGGAGCATTAGTTAAAATATTTGGATAAAATCTCATTTTCGACATCAGACCAGGGTTGGGAGGCGATTACCGACTGAATCAAATCTTTGTAAGCATTCTGCACATAAAAATGTTTGAGGTAATCTGCAGCGGGGCCGCTAAGGCGGTTATTACTGCTGAAAATGGCCGAGAAAGCATTTTTTACCATCACATTGCTAATTACACCCAAGCGCTTAAGTGCAGCAAAAGCAGCTGCTCTGGTCTGAAATTCATAGGACAAAGAAGATAGCTGGGTGAGTCTTTCTACGGCAGCATTGTCTTTCAAGTGATAAGCTGCGAGCTCAAGTCTTTTTATTTCCACATTTCTTCCTTTTGTGCCGATCACAGTTTTTACCTGATCCAGATATGCGGCAACATTTGCCGGTGCCCATAGGCAAAGTTTTTCAAGAGCAATGGCGACAGTTTCGTAAGAAGAATCACTAAGTAAAACCTCATAATCTGGCAGGAGAGAACGATCAGAGATGTCGTCAGTAAAATTGATGATGGCCTTGGTGAGTGGTTCATTATTGGAGCGCAAGGCCTCCTTAAGAACATCTGTGGAAGAAGGATCATTTATAATTTGTCTGATGCATTCCGCTTTTATCCCATGAAAGGAATCCTGCCGGTAAATACGCCTTAGTGCATCTCTTTTTTGCGAAAGCGGAAAGGCAGTCATGGCAGCAACTGCATCGTAGCGATCAATCATATTCTCTGCCTTCAGGGCCTGAGATAAGAGCATTTGGAAAGGCTTATTGAATTTCACCGACTTGATGACATGAGAACCGGGATCAAAGAGCACATAGCTTACCGGAGAGGATTTAGTGGAGAAAGTAATTTCCTGAAAAACTTTATCAATTGTAACAATACGTGAATCAGAGCTGCCATCTTCATAGACAATACGAAATTCTATAGGCATGGTAAACAAGCCTACACCCTGATTTTGCTGATGTACCTGTTGGACGGTAAAATGATGTTGATTATTAATGGTGAAAAAATCAACTTCATAGGAGGGTTCTCCGCCACGATAAATCCACTGATCCCAGAACCAGCCTAAGGATTTACCGGTAAAATCATTGAAAGAATTCAGGAGATCATGTGAATCGACATTTCCGTAGGCATTTCTCTTCAGGTAATGGAGAATTGCTTTATTGAAACTTTCTCTTCCGACAACCTGTTTGAGCATGTGTAGTACAAGTGCACCTTTTGGATACCAGCGGGTGGAGCCACCCATACTTGAGGCCACCGGGAACTGGTCTTTCCTTCCTGCATCAAGAACCTGATTAAGAGAATTTCTTCTGGCCCACTGATAATAATCTTCACCGAAGGCTTCACGCTCGTAGATCATGTTGTAATGCGTAGCGAAGCTTTCCTGAAGCCAGTGATGCGGCTCATTGCGTGCGGTTACCAGATCACCGAACCATTGATGGGCCAGTTCATGAGCATTCACACCTACATAATTACGATCAAACCAGGAACGGGAATCAACAAGAAAAAAATCACCAAACACCGTTGCAGTGGTATTCTCCATGGCACCATACATGAAGTCTTGTACCGGAATCTGACTGTAAGATTCCCATGCATAAGGAAAACCAATTTCCTTTTCAAAGAAATCGAACATCTCCTTTGAGTATTTATAGGTGGTTGGCACCCTGTCTTCCCAATCAGGATAATAATAGAGATTCAGGGGAATACCGGAGGCAGACTTCATTTCCTTGATTTTATAATCGCCAATTCCCAACATTATGAGGTAAGTGGCATGGGGGTGAGACATGCGATAATGCCAGGTGTAAGAGCCGTTCTTGTTGTCTTTTCTCGATACCTGAGTGCCATTTGAAAGCACCTTGTATTTTGAATCGAAGGTTACAAAGATTTCAGACAACACCTTGTCGTTGAGGCGGTCGTAACAGGGAATCCAGTATCGGTTGTCAATACCCTGCCCCTGAGTCCATATTTGTTTTCTGCAAACCCCAGAAGCATCGTTCCATCCTATAAAATAAATTCCCTTACGGGGATTGGCTTCGTAACGTATTCGAAGAGAGTCGAGCGTATTCCATTTTACAGACGGTTTGAAGTAGAAGGTGACACCCTCCCTCCCAGTTTTGAAATCTACCTTTGTCCCATTAAGAAAAGCCTCGTTGACCCTTATTCCGGGACCATCGAGAAATAGTGAATCAACCTGTGGGCGCAGAGGTTTAAAAACGTGGGTAACCTCACCCTGCACCAGAGCCTGCTCGGGCTTGAAATTTACTTTTAGAATCAGGCGTTCCATATCGACCTGATGTTCCTCTTCGTGACGCTCCGGATCAAGCGGAACACAGAAAAAATTGTTCTGTGCCATGGTTGCGAAACATGGGAAAAAGAGTAAGAATAGTTTGAAAATTTGTTTCATTGTTTATTTGAAATAAGGACGGATTTTTTCGAGGAAGGCTTCAGGTGCCGGCCTGGGTTTCATGGTTTCAGCAGAGACAAAAACGAGAGTAGTCTCTCCTTTTGTGAGCAGGAGATTTTGCTGATTTAGAATCTCATATTGAAATTTCAGACGAGTTCCGGGTAATTCAGGGATTGTAGTTCTGATCGTAAGGAGATCGTCATAGAAGGCCGGTCTGAGGTATTTTACAGACATATCGGCCACCGGCAACATAATTCCACTTTCTTCAAGTTCACGATAGCTCAGGCCTAAGTCGCGGATGGCCTCTACCCTACCGACCTCAAAGTACATGGCGTAATTTCCGTAATAAACGTAACCCATGCGATCGGTTTCACCATAGCGCACCCTGACAGAAGTTTCAGACTGAAACATAGAATGCAAAGAAAACAAAGCAAGCGGACATAGTGAAGTATTGTTGTAAATAATCGGTTCTGAGCGATTTGACCAAAATAAAATAAAGTAACGCCCCGGCAGAAGAGAGTTTTTTTTGAAAGTTCTTCCTCAGCCGAAAAATAGAGAGCTGGGTAAAACAAGGAAAAAAATAATGTAAGATATCTCACATTGTGAAGACCTGAAGCATGTATATTTATGCGGAAATGAAAAAGATGCGCTATAGGAAAATCAGGCCACTTCTTCTACTGGGTATCTGGGTGCTGACCGGAGCTTGTTTACAGGCACCCAGGCTGAGCCGCACAGAGGTATCGGGGGTACGTCTTGACAGCACTGTAAAGGCTGATCCTTCAATAGATGCCCTGATAGCACCCTACAAAAGCAGCCTCGAAAAAGAGATGAACGAGATACTCGTTTACAGTGAATCGGAGGCAGTAAAAGGTCAGCCTGAGGGCAAACTTGGTAACCTTGTAGCCGATTTAAGTCTGAACGCCACAAACCGATACCTCAAGGAGAGTGGTAAGACTCCTGCCGACATTTGTATGCTCAACAACGGAGGGCTCAGAACATCTTTACCTGCAGGCGCCATAAGCAGAGGAAAAATTTTTGAACTTATGCCTTTTGAAAATATGATTGTTGTGTTGACCCTTTCGGGCGAACAGATGAAAAATCTATTGACATATATAGGAAGAAGCAAGGGAGTGCCTGTGGCAGGACTTCGTATGAAAATAGACAGTGAAGGAAATGCGAAGGAGGTATTCGTTGGCGGATCATTATTCGATGAGAACAGAAACTACAGAGTAGCCACTTCGGATTATCTTGCGGGAGGTGGAGACAAGATGGGATTTTTCAAAAATCCGATTGGCTATGAAATTTCAGGACGAAAATTAAGGGATGCCCTGATTGAAGAGATGGTTATGACCCAACAGCAGGGAAGGAAACTTGAACCAATGCTAGACAAAAGAATCAGCAATGAGTAGCAGAAGAACATTTTTAAAAGACAGCCTGCTGTTCGGAGCAGGTGGCATTTTACTGAGCAGTCTGCCACAGGAGGTTCTGGCAGCGCGTAATCTGGTTAAGATAACAGTGCTGCATACCAATGATGTGCATAGTCACATAGATCCATTTCCGGCGAATGATCCAAAATATCCTGGGCTTGGTGGCGTATCCAGGCGGGCTGCATTAATAAAAAAAATCAGATCTGAAGAAAAAAATGTGTTACTCCTTGATGCAGGCGACATTTATCAGGGAACCTATTATTTCAACAAATACGGCGGGGAGCTCGAACTGAAGTTGATGACCGAAATGGCTTATGATGCCAGCGCCATAGGTAATCATGATTTTGACAATGGTCTTGAGGGCATTGTTTCGAAACTGCCCTTTGCAGGCTTCCCATTATTATGTGCCAATTATGATTTCTCCGATACCGTAATGGCCGGTAAAACCTTGCCCCATAAAGTGTTTGTAAAAGACGGAATCAGAATTGGGGTTTTCGGACTTGGCATTGAGTTAAATGGACTCGTTGAGAAAAAGAATTTCGGGGGCACCCGCTACCTTGATCCGGTTGTGAAAGCTGCCGAGCAGACTGTATACCTTAAGAATGAAATGAAGTGTGACCTGATCATTTGCCTCAGTCATCTTGGATTTAAATACGAGGAGAATAAAATCAGTGATATTGAACTCGCGAAACAGTCAAGAAATATAGATTTATTCATAGGAGGACACACCCACACCTTTCTCGATAAGCCTGTAACGGTAAAAAACAGGGATGGGAAAGAAACCACTGTTTGTCAGGCCGGATGGGCCGGAATTAAACTCGGACGAATAGACCTTTATGTAGAGCGTGGCAGAGGAAAGCATAAAACCGAAGGGCATGCACTATGGGTAGGAGACAAATCTGCTGCCGTCTAAATAATTTTTTATTTCTTTTTTGCAAGTGTAATTCAAAAAAAAATCATCTTTTTTTTGTTTCTCTGAAAAAACCTGAAAACTCGGAAACACCCGAAAATAATAGGCTTTGCATACAATGTCTCACTCCTAATTCGCGGAAAAGTAGGCAGTTATGAAAAAGACGAAAAAAACAATAGGCACAAAGTTTTTTTTTATCATTTTTCTGAACACTTTTGCTTCCCTTTCAAAAATACCCCTAACCAAAAGCATTCATATCCTCCATGGAAAAAACCCACGAGAAAATTTGGGA
>JBEGML010000323.1:0-5749 GCA_041183145.1 Bacteroidota bacterium
TCTTTTTATTCTCTTCGTAATCAGAATAGCTGCCCTCGAAATAATACACCTCAGAGTTACCCTCAAAAGCCAGAATATGGGTACATACTCTGTCTAAGAACCAACGATCGTGGGAAATAATTACCGCACAGCCTGCAAAGTTCTCAAGACCTTCCTCCAGAGCCCGCAGGGTATTGACGTCAATGTCGTTGGTAGGCTCATCGAGCAATAACACGTTACCTTCTGCCTTCAGAGCCATGGCAAGGTGCAAACGGTTTCTTTCTCCACCCGAAAGAATGCCACATTTCTTTCCCTGATCAGCACCATTAAAATTAAACTTCGATACATAAGCCCTGGCATTAAATAGCTTACCACCCAATTCAATGTTATCAGCACCACCCGATATCACCTCATAAACAGTTTTGTCAGCATCAATATCTTTATGCGACTGATCTACATAACTGATTTTTACGGTAGGACCAATTTTAAACTCACCACTGTCGGGCTTTTCCTGCCCCATAATCATACGAAAGATGGTTGTTTTTCCGGCTCCGTTAGGCCCAATGATTCCCACGATACCTGCCGGAGGTAATTTAAAATTCAGGTTATCATACAAAAGTTTATCACCATAAGCTTTAGATACCTGAATAGCCTCTATCACCTCATTTCCTAGCCTTGGGCCATTAGGAATAAAGATTTCAAGCTTTTCTTCCTTCTGTTTGGTGTCTTCACTCAAGAGTTTATCGTAGGCAGCAAGTCGTGCCTTAGATTTAGCGTGCCTGCCCTTAGGCCCCATGCGCACCCACTCCAATTCCCGCTCCAGAGTCTTACGACGCTTGCTCTCCTGCTTTTCTTCCTGCTCAAGTCGTTTACTCTTTTGTTCAAGCCAGCTGGTGTAGTTGCCCTTCCAGGGAATTCCTTCCCCACGGTCCAGCTCAAGAATCCAACCGGCAACATTATCAAGGAAATAGCGATCGTGCGTAATGGCGATAACCGTTCCCTGATAGCTTTGCAGAAACTGTTCAAGCCAATCTACAGATTCAGCATCCAGGTGGTTGGTAGGCTCATCAAGCAACAGTATATCGGGCTTCTTCAATAGCAAACGACAAAGTGCTACACGTCTACGCTCACCGCCTGACAATACTTTCACAGGAGTATCACCATCCGGGCAACGCAAGGCGTCCATAGCACGCTCAAGCATGGTATCGATTTCCCATGCATTAGACGCATCAATCCTGTCCTGCAGTTCAGCCTGTCTGTTCATGAGCTTATCCATAGCCTCCGGATTCTCATAGATCTCAGGCAAACCAAACTTATCGTTAATCTCATTGAACTCCCTGAGCAAATCAGCAATCTCCTGCACTCCCTCCATGACAATCTCCTTAACCGTCTTTTCTTCATCAAGATGAGGCTCTTGTTCAAGATGCCCTACGGTGTAGCCGGGAGAAAACACCACATCTCCCTGATAGCTTTTTTCTGCACCGGCAATAATGCGCATCAGGGTTGATTTACCTGATCCGTTCAATCCGATGATGCCAATCTTCGCTCCGTAAAAGAAAGAGAGGTAAATGTCTTTTAGTATTGTTTTTCCTGTTGAAAGTGTTTTAGACACCTTCACCATCGAAAAAATTATCTTGCGGTCTTCTGACATGAATAATGAAATTTCAGGTTACGAAATAAACGAAAATTTATATGACTTAATATAAAGTTAAAAAAGAAACATGCCGGAAATCAATGACTCCCGGCATGTTCCAATGATTTTTTTTTATTGTTTAATAATGCGTAGACTCTGCACTCCGCCCTCGGCAGGATTTTTTACTGTAAGTATATACATGCCCGCTGAGATTTTCTGCAGAGAAAGCGTGTGTGTGCCATCTGTGGTCAGTTTTTCGGCAAGCATTACCTTTCCTCTCAGATCACACAACAGAAGCTCATCTCCAGACTTCATTCCCGAGAGACTAAGTAAATCACTCACCGGATTCGGAGCAGCATTAACCCTGCTGTTTAATCCTGCTGCAATTCCGGTCGGACCGGCATTGATGGTCACACGGTAATCTTCGGTTTCACCTGTTCCAAACTGATCACAGGCAGAAGTCGAATCATTAACGCCTGCTGTAACTCTGGAGCGAATTCGCATTCCGGTTAAACCGGGCAGGGCATTAAAAGGAACAGTGAACACAGAAGATATCTCCTGGCCTGCAACAGAAGTTGTACAAATCTGGGTGCCTTCGTAAAAGTCAAAAACTCCGTTTCGGTCATAATCAATCCAGATAACTGCACGAACATCACCGGTGAAGACCGTACGCAAATCATAAGCTTGCCCGGGGTTCAAGGTAAGATTCAAACTTCCTGTATCAGGATACAAAGTATAATTACCCGTTGCGCATCCGGTGTTTGGATTCACAAAACCTGTTGATAAAATTGAAAGAGAGTCAATAGCAGATGCTGCACAATTACCGCCAAGATTGGCCGTGCAATAGCAATCCAGAAATGAATTCAAAAATACAAAGGTTACATTGCTGGTATCAGTACTTCCCTGACATGACGCCACGCAGGCAATAAAAACAGAGCCCGAAATTGTTTGTCCGTAGCCGGTATTGTTGGCACCATTTATATCTGTCCAGATTTGTCCATCGGTAGAACTAATCCATTGAAGCGTTAGACCTGTTCCGATGCTTGTTCCTGAAAGTGAGAACGATACGGAATCACCTGCACAAACACTGTCGGCAGATGCGCTAAGTACTCCTGCATCGGGAGGTGTGGTACATGGAGGTGCACCTGCGATACTGATGAGGTAGTCTTCCGTTTCACCTGAACCGAAAGTGGCACAGGGAACAGATCCGTCTAATTGACCTGTTACACCACGGGAGCGGATGCGCATTCCTGTTATTCCGGTGAGAGCAGTCTGCGGAATGGCAATAGAGGCTGTGATATCTGTATTGGCAGCAACGTTATTGGTGATGTTGGTATATTCTGAAGGCTCAAAGGTTCCGCTATGGTCATAATCAATCCATACCCCGGCTCTTACATTCCCATTGTAACGTGTGATCAATTGATGAGTCACTCCCTGAAAGAGAGTGGCAGTTGTATTTCCTGAGGCCGGATAAGAAACATAATTTCCTGCAGAGCACCCGGTTAAACCATTGTTGAGCGCAGTAAGTTCTATCGCCACTGAGTCAATGGCAGAGGTTGCACAATTGCCTCCCAGCGCATCATTGCAATAGCACTCATAGAAAGGAAGAATACTAATCTGTGAAAATTGCGCGGTATCAGAAACTCCTGAGCAGGTAACGACGCAAGTAACATAAACAGCAGTGTCAATCAACAAATTGTAAAATCCTGATGTGGCTGTACTGTCAGCAATCCACGATTGAGCATCGGAGGAAAGCAGCCACTGGTAACTTATTCCGGAACCGGTTGTATTTCCTGCAAGACTGAGGCTCACCAATTCACCACTGCAGACAGTATCAGAAGAAACTACTACGCTTCCTGCATCAGGCGGAGATACACAAGCCTGTGAGGGAAGTATTTCGATTATATAATCTTCTGTTTCCCCTGTTCCAAAAGTGGCACAAGCCGAAGTAGAATCATTTTGTCCGCCCGTTGCTCTGGAACGAACCCGCATTCCGGTAATACCGGTAAGTGCTGAGGGATCAATAGCCAGAACTGCTGTATAATCAATTCCGGGAGCAGTGGTAGTAGCAATTTGCGTCCATTCGTTATTGTCGAATATCCCATTCTGATCGTAGTCAATCCACACAGAAACCCTTGCATTTCCGAGGAATCTTCCGGTGATATTGTAGAGCTGCCCTTGTACAAGCTGAGCAGTGGTATTACCATTGGCGGGCCATAGGCTATACGGACCTGTACAACCGCTCAGTCCATTTTGCAAAGTGGTGGTTTGTATGGCTATGGAATCAATTGCATTGGTACAATCACCTCCGATGTTCTGAGTACAATAACACTGATAAAAAGGGAGGATACTGATGGCAATGATATTGCTGGTATCAGAGACACCGGAGCAGTTTAACACACATGCGAAAAAGGAAGAGTTGTTAACCGTTGTATTCAGAAAAACCAGAGTATCGTTATTCAAGGGAGCAAAGTTGATACCATCCGCTGAGCTTATCCACTGATAACTAATTCCTGAACCAATGTCTTGTCCGCTAAGCGTGAAGGAAACAATTTGACCTGTGCATACACTGTCGCTGCTTGCCACTGCAGTTCCCGCATTTGGAGGAGTTGTGCATGCAGGAAGCGGCAACATTTCGAACCTGATATTAGGACGCAGAAGACTCAGTGTACCGTTTCCGGCAGGAGGTGTTCCATTGTTAGCAGGCGATTGCCAGTACTGAAATTGATTGGCCGTAGTGGAGAAGTAACGAAAACCTTTAGAGACAAGGTTAATGTCTGTTCCATTAGTTCCACCTGAGTTTGTTTCAACGATAACCTTGATGTTCTGGGTAGTCTGATGCACAAAGGGCATTGTAAGGTTAATGACTATCCATGCACTGTCAGTAAAGGCACTTGCCGGAATGGTATCATCGAAAACCAGCGTTGCACCGGATAGCTCTGCAGCCATTGTACCCGGTGCACTGAAAATACTGTCTGAAGTTTCCTTGATGAACACTCTTGTGATGGCATCACCGGGAACATTTAATGAATCAACAAAAAATGCGAGTGACTGAATGCTGCCAAAACTTGCCAGGTCACTGTGCAAATAAATCATGCTGGAGCGTTCGAAAGAGCGGGTAGTGCCGAGAGGTTTACGGAAAGTTGCAGTACCTGCACCCGTACCGGATAAATTACCGACAGGTACCTCTATAATTTGGGCCCGGGTAGTAAAGGAGAATACTGTTAGAATCAGTAGAAAGATTTTTTTCATGGTTAAAATTTTGCAGGCGCTAATTTACGTTATTACTGTTATGCATTTGTGCATATTCTTGCATCAATTAAACACGGTTGTTCATTTAAGTTACCCTAAAAATAGCTTTATATCGCCTCGAATTTAAGGCCCATAAGCAGGTAATTTTTCTCTCAAATAATATTTCATTTTATCCATCAATACCCTTGCTATCATTTATAAGACTAAGAAACCTGTGAATTTGCGTCTTTTCGATGTGATAATTTAAAAATTCAAACCTCTGTGATGATAAAAACCCGGATCTTGAATACTGCTTGCAACTAAAATTTTTCTTAATACCTTTATGATGGTTCAAATTCAAAATTCTATGAAGACGATTTTTACTTTTCGATTTTATGCTCTTCTCGCAATGATGCTCTACTCCTCTTTAGTCGAATTAAGGGCTCAAAATGCGGGTATAGCATCTGCAAGTCAGGATAGTATCTGCTCTGGCAGTAATGTGACCCTATTTCTTAATAATTACAATGGCAACATTCAATGGCAGCGCTTTAACGGAAGCATTTGGATTGATGAAACGGGTTCAGGTGCTCAGAATGATACCTTCTCGGTAGCACTAACTGCCTCGGCTGAGTTCAGAGCCTTCGTCACAGCTACAGGCCAGGCTGATGATTCATCGAACGTAATCACCGTTGGAGTCATCACTGTAAACCCTCCTTCCGGAACGGGAGCTACCCGCTGTGGCATTGGTCAGGTGAGCATTTCAGCCAGCGGAATAGGTGTTATCAAATGGTATGATTCAGCCACAGGCGGGAATCTTCTTTCAACAGGCAATACCTATCAGCCAACCGTGAGCACCACCACTACCTATTACGCAGAAGACAATATAAATGGTGGTCAAGGTCAGGC
>JBEGML010000324.1:0-5968 GCA_041183145.1 Bacteroidota bacterium
CCGGATTTGATAAATTTGATTCATCCATTTACGTATAGAATGAAGAATCTGATTATCTTTTTTTTATTGCTTCCGGTTTTTCTGAGCGCCCAAACCATTCAGTCTGCCGGCTACAACACCACCGGATATATTAAGCCGGATGGCACCATACAAAACCGTAGTTATTCTACTGTAGGTTACATAAAAAGTAACGGTACCATACAAAATGCATCATATTCTACTATAGGCTACATAAAGTCAGATGGCACAATTCAGAACAGCAGTTATTCAGTGGTTGGCTATGTAAAAAAGGATGGTACCGTGCAGAATAGCAGTTATTCTACTGTGGGTTTTGTAAAAGAAGACGGAACAGTGCAAGACAAAAGCTATGCTACACTTGGCTATGCAAGAGGCGTTAAGAAGGAATGGGCCGCTGTGGTATTTTTTTTCTTCAAATTCCCTGATTGAAATCTTGAACTTTCAGGGTTCATTTTCAGTCAAAAGCATAAATTTGTCGAGCCATTATTTGCACTGAATTTTGTACGGCCTATATCTGAGAAATTTGAATTTTTGTTCTCCTAAAAGTCATGACCAATTGTCATCAGGCAGATTGAAATTTTCAGGCATTATGTCTAAGCCAGTAATTGTCTGATGAAAATTGCGCTTATAGAACTCGACTTTCACGTAGACAGTGTAGATGGTATCTGTAAGGTTTTTGAAGACTCGGTTCACCGTCTTTTTATTTTTACAACCGAAGACAATATTCGTATTCTTTCACAGAGATCTTATTTTAAAAAGCATGAATGGTTTAGTTTAAAAAAATGGAGTAAAACAGAATTTTTAAAGCAGCAAAGCGAGCAGATAAATTCCTGTGACGGGGTTTTTATCAATACCATTTCTTCAGACTTTAAAGTTTTTGCTCAGTTTAATTTCAAGCCGCTTACCATACTTAGGGTTCACAATGCTTACAAGATGTTTGCGCCCTTTTCGCACATAAAAATATATCCGAATCCCAAGGGGGTTTTCAAAGCCTTTTCTTATTTTGTTCGAGAGGTTGTTTTGGATGCATTCTGGTATTACCGGCCACAGGTGGTAAGAAAAATGGATTATTTTACTTTTCCTGATCAGGCTATTGTAGATTATCTCATGAGCAGACAACTGATTCCATCCGATAAAATCGCGCCTGTATTTCCCATCAAGGTACTTGATGAAAAAGTTCTGCCCATGAACATTATCATTCCCGGTGAGGTTCATATTACCATTCCCGGAGGTGTTGATAAGCGTCGTAGAGATTATGAACCTGTTGTTGATGCCTTGCGCAAAACCATAGGCAGAAGTCCGGTAAAAATATTTTTATATCTTCTGGGTAAATGCAACAGTGCTTACGGACGTAAGGTGGTACAGGAACTCAAAGCATTGGAGAATGATAAGTTTTCAGTGGTGTATTTTTCAGATTTTGTTTCTCAGCATGATTTCGATGAGATCATGAGAAAGACCAATCTGGTGATTTCTCCGGTGAACCCCGATGCTTTGACACAGTTGTACGGAGAAATCTATGGTAAGACTAAGATATCAGGAAGTATTACAGACATAGTATTGTTTCCCAAGCCGCTTATTATGCCTCAATCATATGCTTTGAATGAGCACTGGAAAAAGGTATTCTTCACCTATGAAAACAGCGAAGACTTGAGCAACATTATTCTTGACCTTGTTCATAAGCCTGATGAAATTACGAAAAGAACGATTGAGGTTTTCAGAACAGCAGGATTTTTATGCGACAAAAAAATGATTCTGAACAGTATGATTGAATTTTATTCCTCTGCGAAGAACAAGTATTCTGCTAAAAATCCTGCCGTATCGTGAGCCATAATTTTATTAAATTTTCTTATAAAAATGTTCTATCGGCTAAAAGTGAACTATGGGTGTAATTCAGCGTCAAGGCATAAAGAACACTCTAATTGCCTACGTAGGTATTGTTATAGGATTTATCAGTCTGCTGGTCATTCAGCCTCTTATTCTGAGTCCATCTGAAATTGGCCTTACGCGAATTCTTCTTTCATTTTCATCTGTTCTTGCCTCTGTGATGCCACTGGGCATGATTAACGTTACAATACGGTTTTTTCCAGTGTTCAAAAATCAGGAGAAAAATCACCATGGTTTTTTATTTTTTGTTTTGCTAATTAGTCTTGGCGGTTACCTTGTTTTGTCAGGATTACTCTTCGCTTTCAGAGAAGAGATAAAATCTTTGTACTCGGGTCAATCTGCTCTGTTCTCAGATTATTTCGACTGGGTGTTTATCTTTTCGTTTTTTCTAAGTTTCACTTCAGTTCTTTCTGCTTATTGCACAGCTAACCTAAAAACAACCGTACCTACTTTTATTAATGATATTTACATACGTGTAGCCAGTCTTGTGGTGTTTCTGATTTATTATTTCGGCCTCATTGACATACATTTTTTTGTAGCCTTTTTTGTACTTATTTATGGTTCTCAGCTTCTCCTTCTTCTCTGGTACACCGGCAGATTGGGAGCTTTAGATTTCAGAATCGACTGGAATTTTCTTAAGGCAAATAACATCAGAGGCATGACCGAATACGGCCTGCTATTCACCGTAGGGGTTCTTTCTTCAATTGGACTTAGATATTTCGACAGCATCATACTAGGAATTTACATGCCTCTTTCAGCAGTTGGTGTATACAGCGTTTGCGCTTTTATACCCACTATTGTGGAAGTACCACTGCTGGCAATTGAAAAAATATCCAATCCAAAAATTGCCCAATTCTGGGAGACAAACAATACCGCAGACATCAACAAGACCTACCGTCTTTCAGTAAAAGTGCTCAGCATCATTTCATCTTTTATTTTTTTGATGATTGCCATTAACCTGCGTTATCTGCTTGCTCAGCTTCCTGCCCAATACATGCAGGCCTATGATGCTGTGCTGATTATTCTTGCCGGTGCGCTTGTTAATGCTTTCACCGGCATCAACAACTCTATACTTTTCTTTTCCAAAAAATACAAAACAGGACTATTACTTCTTGTTTATCTTTTGTTGTGTACCCTATTACTTGATGTGATTCTGATTCCGGTTTATGGCCTTAACGGAGCGGCTGCAGCAACAGCCTTATCGCTTGTTCAGTATAATTTTTTTAAATATCTGTATATCCGGAAGGCCTTCAAAATGGATCCGTATACCTGGGAAAATCTCAAAGTATTCATCTCTCTGGTGTTGCTGATGATGGTATATTTTGCCTTCCTCAAAGACATTGAATTAAGTTTCATGAACGCCCTGATGAGCAGTGTGGGTTTTGCTCTGGCATTTACCTTATTGTTGTTTATGTTTAAGGTGATTAACCTTTCGGTATTCGAGGAAATGAAAAAGATTTTTCAGCGCAATTGATCAGCGGATTTCCCTGATTTTACTGATAATGGAAGTGTCGTTCCTATGAATGAACACATAATCTCTTTCT
Source organism: Bacteroidota bacterium (assembly GCA_041183145.1). Classification (GTDB taxonomy): domain Bacteria; phylum Bacteroidota; class Bacteroidia; order UBA4408; family UBA4408; genus JBEGML01. Next base: position 3,447 of record JBEGML010000324.1, read on the forward strand.
TTGGCAATATGATGCACCAGACTTTCGGTTTGCACCAGATGATTTTTCCCAATTCGGAAGAATACATACCCATGACGATTTAACTCACCTGCAATATCTTCTTCATGCATGCCGGGTAAAACTTCGCAGAAAATGACAGGTTTGTTTACAGAGAGAAAATCAGACGCACCTTTTAGAATGAGATGTTCTGTTGCCTCGGTATCCATTTTAATAAGATCAGGTTTGTTGTCCGGATTGTTGTTGAGATAGTCGTCAAGTGTAAGGGTATTCACTTTGAATTTTCTCAATTTTCTATCCTTGACAAGATCGAGATTCATAGTTCCTTCGCCGTTCAGTTGATCTTCTAGATCCTCGAAATTTTCTCTTACTACTGAATAAAATTCGGCCGTACCGGTTTTATCAGAGAGGGCAACATTATTTAAATTAGCTTTAATCTGATTAATTTCCAGATTGTGAGAAAGACAGCGGAATATTGAAGGAATAGGCTCAAAGCATGTAATCTTCAAATTTGGGTTGAAGGCATGCGCCACCAAACTGAAATAGCCGATATTGGCTCCGATATCAAAGAAAGATTTTGATTTTGAAGCAAATTCAGAAAACAACCTTACGAGTTCATATTCATAAGACTCTACACCGTTCCAGAAAATCTCCTTGGCCAAAAAGTTGGTCGGATTGGCTTCCAGATGCAATTTTTTTCCGTTGTGCAGATGGAAAGAAAATTGTCCGTTGACCGGAATTTTTAACGATGCAGGCAATAAGCCGGAAAATGGCCTCAGGGCAGATACAATAAGCTTGTTTATTCCGGGCCTGTATATCATTTTCATGGCTCAAAGATAGCCTTATTTTATTTGTTATTAGCACTTTTGCTACCTTTGAAAAATGCCGCTAAGCAAGAAAATAAGAGACTGGTTTAACAGGCCGTTTTACCTCGACAGACTATTCAACTATTTACCCGACCGCCGGCCTGTGATTCTTGACGTAGGCTGTGGTACACATTCAGCCAGCATCATCAAGAAATTTCTTCCTGAAGCCGAGTATCATGGCATTGATAAAGATACAAGCTATCTCATTTCAGAGGCAGATCTTGCCCTCATGACAAGATTCTACGAAATTAATCTCGCCAGTCCAAGCGCGCTGGATCAAATTCCCAAGAATCATTTTAGTCTCATCATCATGAGCCATGTGCTTGAACACATCCACACCGGCGAAGAGGTTATTTTAAAACTTTCTGAATGTCTCAGGAAAGATGGGCTTATGTATCTTGAATTTCCATCTCTGCATAGTGTTAAACTTCCCTCCATTGGTAAGGGCACCCTCAATTTTCACGACGATCCTACTCATGTTACCCTGCATGATTACAGGAAGCTGGCAGAGCTACTCAAAAAGAATGGATTTGTTGTGCTTGAATCCGGTATCAGACGTGGTTGGAAAAGAATCCTGTTTCTTTGGCTGTACCAACTCCGCTCCATCATTAGCGGCGAAGGGCTCAGGTCTTCGCACTTTTATGACATTACCGGCTTCGCATCTTATGTGCTGGCTAAAAAAACAACTATATGATTATACGAAGTAAAGCACCACTTCGCATAGGGCTTGCAGGAGGCGGAACAGACGTCTCGCCTTATTCAGATATTTATGGTGGCGCCATCCTTAATGCCACCATCAACCTCTATGCTTATGCCTCACTTGAACCAAGGGCCGATAAGCTTATACGTTTTGTGATAGAGAGCACGGGTAGCAGCATTGAAATTCCCTTGCAGAACCAGATTGAATGTCCTGCTGAGTTTGAACTCTTCGGCGGAGTTTTTAACGAAGTAGTGAAAAGGTTTAATCCGCCTCTCAGTGGTTTCACCTTAACCTCGCATATTGATGTGCCTCAGGGCAGCGGTCTTGGCACCTCCTCAACAATAGTAGTTTCACTGTTAGGTGCTTTTGTGGAGTGGTTTAAACTCCCGCTTGGCAATTATGACATTGCGCACATGGCCTATGAAATTGAAAGAGTGAATTTAGGTCTGGCAGGTGGCAAGCAGGACCAGTATGCAGCCACATTCGGAGGGATTAATTTTATTGAGTTTCTTCCTCAGGACCGCGTTATTGTTAATCCCCTCAACGTTAAGCCTGAGGTTATTCAGGAGTTGGAAATGTGTCTCTTGCTCTATTTTACAAAGACACAAAGACATTCAGCGCATATTATTCAGACACAGGTGGCCAATCTGGAGAGTAAAGATCAGAATACCCTGGATGCCATGCACAGCCTCAAGCAGCAAGCGGTTCAGATGAAAGAATATCTTCTGAGAGGGAATATTGATGAAATCGGACTCAACCTTCACAGGGGATGGCAGAGCAAGAAAAAAACAGCAGGCTCCATTAGCAATTCATACATAGATGAGCTTTACGAGGCGGCCATTCAGGCAGGAGCCACAGGTGGCAAAATCAGTGGGGCAGGAGGGGGCGGTTTTATGTTTTTTTACTGTCCGGGCCTCACCAAAAACAATGTGGCTAAACTTCTTGAATCTTATGGTGGA
>JBEGML010000325.1:0-2575 GCA_041183145.1 Bacteroidota bacterium
ACTGATTACTCTTAAACTCAAACTCCTGTTTTAATCCGTTTACTTTACTTTGTTGGCGAGTAACATTAAGGTTAAAGTCATTATACAGACGTGTTGCCTCATTATAGTCGGCCTCGCAACCTCTATAATCCTCCTCCGCAACCTGTAGACCATGCTGTCGGGCCTCCAACTCCGTATTAAGAATTTCAAGTTCTTTACGCACATCGGCCACTGATTGATGCGTTTGCTCCACTTGCGCTTGTAATTCACCCAAGCGAATCTGCGAGGACTGTTGCAGCGAATGAAGATTTTCAAATTTGTTTTGCAATGAAAAAACTTCGTTCGTAAGCTGCTGAATTTCTTTTTCTGTTTCCCGGAGTTTATTTTCCCGAAGATCTTCATTAAAAGCAATCACTTCGTTATGGCGAAGTTGAATAATGGCTCTTAGGGACTCAACCACTTTAGATTGTTCTTGAATTTCTTTGTTTAATTTTTCCAGGTTTTTAGCGCGGCCAATCTTTTTGCCCTCAAATAAACCAACGCTTCCACCGGTTAACGCAAACTTTCCTTTTACATAACGGCCCTGCTTTTCAATTACTACAAACCCGTTACTATTTACTAGCGCCTCTTCATTGTCTGCAATAAATACATTGCCTAGTAAATGCTCTGCCAGTTTACGATACTTTTCTTCAACTTCAACTACACTCAATGCAGCAATGGCACCCGCCAAATTATGACCGGCCGTATGATTACCTCCTGCATTTATTTGATCCAGGAGAAAGAAATTCGCCTTCCCCTTTTTATTTTCATCCAATAAATGAACAGCTTGTAAACCTTCACTTAGATTTTCAACAACATAGTAACTAAGGTAGGGCTCTAAAACATTTTCGAGGGCTGTTCTGTATTCCTCTTTCACATAAAGTACATCAGAAAGAATGGGTACTCCGGTTTTCCATTTTGGATTATTGTGCAAGAATTTTACAGAATCCGGATACCCCTCCATTGAATCGATCATACTCTTTAGAAGATCGAACTCATTTTTCTTAGCATCCAGCTTTCTGTTCTCCTCAGCCAATTCATTTCGAAGTCCTTCCAGTACTGCTTGCGTGGACAGAATCTGTTCTTTTGTTTTTTCCTGATGTTGCTGCAATTGTTCCAGATCCACTTTACGAATAGAGAGGTCCTTTTCCTTTTTTACACGATCAGCTTCTAATTGCTCTAACAGCTGACCGCGCTGCGTACTTTCTGTTTCCAACTGGTGAATGGTACGCTGAATATTCTGAACAGAAGTGTCTGCAACCGCCACTTTTTTCTCTGCATCAAATTGCTTTCGCTGTGTTTGCTGAAATTCCTGGCGAAGAGCATCCAGGGCTTGTCTTTTAGCATCCAGCGTATTTCTTTTTTCTGAAAGATTAACTTGCAACTGCTCTAATTCAACTTGCAATTTCTCCAATACCAATTCCTCTTCTTTGATTTGCGTATTGGTAAAATCAATGCTATCCTGGGTTCCTTTCAATTGTCCCTCTGCGCGACCCAGGAATCCTCGCAAACTGCTTTGTTTTTCCTTAAGGTGCTCAATGCGCTGGGCAGCCAGATTTTTTTCGTTCTCCTTTCCCCTCACTTCCTGCTGCAAATCGTTGAAAGCATGTTGAAGCTGCTGAAGCTCTCTTTCTTTCTCAATGAAAACCAGCTTCTCTTTCTCCAATTCAGCTTCTTTTGTACCCACCAACGCCTCTAATTCGTGCTTACGGTTGGTTTCTGTATCCTGCTGTTCATTGAGCTCTTTATACGAAAGATTAAATCCTTCTAATGAAGCTTTTGCTAATTCAATACTGACTTCACGGTATTCTTTCTTGATCTCGTGATATTTCTCCGCTTTTTTCGCCTGACTCTCGAGCGCCTTCAATTGGTTATTGATCTCAAACAACAGGTCCTCGATACGAGCCAAATCTTGTTCTGTTGCTTCGAGCTTAGACTTCGCTTCTTTTTTTCTGGTTTTATAAATGGAGATTCCGGCAGCCTGCTCCAACATTTTTCTACGACTATTGTCTTTGTCCTTAATCAGGTCATCGACCATATCCAAGGCAATGATGGCATAACTGTCTGTACTGACTCCGGTATCCATGAAAAGATTCTGAATATCCTTCAAGCGACATTGCACATCATTCAAACGATATTCACTTTCTCCGCTCTTATAAAATTTGCGGGTAATAGTAACTGTGCTAAAATCGGTTGGTAATAGATTCCGAGTATTTTCAAAAGTAAGACTGACTTCTGCCAAACCACTTGCACTGCGGGTCTTTGATCCGTTGAAAACTAGACTATCCAGATTCTCACTTCTTAAGTGACTGATCTTCTGTTCTCCGATAACCCATCGTATGCTATCGACAATATTTGACTTTCCGCATCCATTGGGTCCGACAATACCGGTTATATTATCATCAAAATTGATGACAGTTTTATCAGCAAAACTTTTGAACCCCTTGATTTCTAAGCTCTTTAATCTCACAATTAACCTTTTTAAACAATCCTGGTGTGGGGCGAATTTAGAGGGAAAAGAGCAGAAAGCTGCCCCTGCCCGATTACAGTTATTCAC
>JBEGML010000326.1:0-3089 GCA_041183145.1 Bacteroidota bacterium
CCACTCATCCCGCCTCCCGCAATTTCTGCGTATATCCTGGCACCACGTGCCAAAGCATGATTTAATTCTTCTAAGACGAGACATCCCGCACCTTCGCCAAGTACAAATCCGTCGCGGTCTAAATCAAACGGACGTGAGGCTGTTTCAGGATGGTCATTTCTGGTACTCAAAGCCTGAAGAGCGTTAAATCCGCCAACGCCTGCTTCATTCACCGCAGCCTCTGAGCCACCCGAGACGATTATGTTGGCCTTTCCAAGCCTGATATAATTGAATGCATCAATCAAGGCGTTGGTACTAGAAGCACAAGCAGAAACCGTTGTGAAATTAGGACCCCGGAAACCATACCTTATGGAGATATGACCTGAGGCAATGTCGGCTATCATCTTTGGTATAAAAAAGGGATTGAAGCGTGGAGTACCATCTCCGCGGGCAAAGTCGAAACATTCCTTTTGGAAAGTCTCTAGTCCACCAATCCCTGAACCCCAAATTACTCCAACTCTGTCCTTGTCTACTGTTTCGAGGTCAATTCCGCTGTCGGCTATTGCTTCATCGGTTGCCACAAGAGCAAATTGAGCAAACAAATCCAGTTTCCTGGCTTCCTTTCTGTCGAAATGAGCACCGGCGTCAAATCCTTTTACCTCGCAAGCAAATCTGGTTTTGAATTTAGTAGCATCAAAACGCGTAATAGGCTTCGCTCCGCTTTGACCGGATAATAAACCCGACCAAAAATCAGATACAGAATTACCGATTGGGGTTAATGCCCCCATACCGGTCACTACAACACGCCTTAACTCCATTTTGGAAGCCCGTTAAGAGAATTATTTCACGTTAGCCTCAATGTAGGTTATTGCCTGCCCTACAGTGCTGATATTTTCAGCCTGATCATCAGGAATAGCAATATTGAATTCTTTTTCGAATTCCATGATTAATTCAACGGTGTCGAGCGAGTCAGCGCCCAGGTCGTTGGTAAAACTCGCTTCAGGAGTAACCTCTTTCTCATCAACGCCAAGTTTATCCACAATAATGGCCTTTACTTTAGCTGCAATGTCAGACATGTTCAGATGTTTTGGTTGATATTAAGTGGCAAAGAAAAAAAAGAATTGATTATAAATCAAAAAAAGAAATTAGCACATTTTGAATTTTTTACCTAATATGTATGTTTTTCAATGTTTTAGAGCTAATTTTGAATCGAAAAAACATGTCTTCTAACTTGTCTTAAATGAGAAAACCTGCCAACATCGCTCTTTTTGCATCGGGAAATGGCAGTAATGCCGAAAATTTGGCCCTTTATTTTCAATCTCACCCCAGGGCTAGGATTAGCCTTCTGATATCAAACAAATCTTCTGCCGGGGTTATAGGCAAAATGAAAAAACTCGGTATACCTAGCTTTGTTTTTTCAAATAATCAGATTGAGGAAGGAGCGGCGCTGGTTGATTTGCTGAAAAAGAATCAAATTGAACTCATTTTATTGGCAGGATTTTTAAGAAAAATCCCTCACTCTATTTTGGAACAATACCGTGACGCTGTACTTAATATTCATCCTTCTCTTCTGCCTAAACACGGAGGAAGAGGAATGTATGGCTTAAATGTTCATCGCCAAGTAATTGAAAGTGGTGATAATGAATCCGGAGCCACTGTTCATTTTGTTGATGAGAATTACGACAAGGGAAAAATTATTTCTGCAGCGCGTTGTCCGGTTTTCCCCGGTGATAGCCCAGAAACCTTATCGGCGCGAGTCTTAAATATCGAACATCAGATTTTCCCATTGGCAGTGGAGGCATTTCTTGCACAAAATCAGAATCACCCGTAATGAAAAGCCTTTTGTTAAATCCGGTCTTGATTTTTTGTTTTTGCTTTTTTTTATTTCCTGAAGCCATTTGCGCGCAGGATAAGGTAAAGTGGACAGGCAGCCCCAAAGGATCGCAAATATTGGATGCATATGCAAACATTAATCGCTTGAATGAATCTTTTTCAGGGTTCCGAATACAGATTCATACCGGCACAGATCGGGAAAAAGCCAGAGATATGAAATCGCGATTTCTCTCGCTAAATCCGGGGGCTGCAGCATATGAATCCTACCAATCTCCTAATTTTCGAATCAGAATAGGTGATTTTAGATCAAGGCTTGAGGCATTGTCTGCATTAAGAAGCGTTCAGGTTCAATTTCCGGCTGCTTTTGTTGTAGAAGATGACATACTATTTCCTGTTATTGAACCTTAATTTTATAATGGGTAAAGAATATTGAACAATGCTTCTGCACTTAGCGCCTGTTTTTCCGCGCCGTTTATCTCTCTCATCAGCATGCCTTCTTTCATAATTAAGAGTCTGTTTCCTGTTTCTACAGCCGTCCTTAAATCATGACTTATCATCAGAACTGTGACCTGATGTTCTTTGTTCGCTTTAGTTAGTATCTCCAGAAGAATCTCTGCCATAGCAGCATCTAAGGCTGCTGTAGGCTCATCAAGTAACAATACTTCTGGTTTGCAATAAAGACTCATTAGCACTGTGAGTACCTGACGTTGACCTCCTGAGAGTTCTGCAGCGTGTTGGTCAATTAAATCTTCAAATCCTCTATCCAACTGCTGGAGGTAGGCAATGACCGATTTTCTAAATTTTTTTCCGGATAGTTTGAGTAGCGAAAAATTACCGCCCCTCAGTGAGGCTAGCCTAAAGTTATCAAGAATACTAAGGTCAGAAACTGTTCCTGTGGATGGGTCCTGAAAAACTCTGGCGATGAGTTTTTTTCTCTTCCTTATGGGTGAAATTGAAGTAGACAATCCTTTAAGGTATATGTCTCCACTCTGAACATCAAGGCTCCCATCCAGGATTTTCAGAAGAGTACTTTTTCCTGAACCATTACCTCCGGTAATTATGATAAAGTCGCCTGTTTGTATCTCAAACGAAAGCGGTCCAACACCCGAGGAGTATCCCGAAGAATTTTTTCTGTAGTGATATTTCGCCGCGTGAGCACTAAGAATAGTCATTTTTCTTTTTAACGAGCGTTAACCAAAGAATGAGCGCAACCAAAACAGAGGTGAGTAGTTTTACATAAACGGGTTCCAGGCCAAATGAGAGTACCTGAGCTATGA
>JBEGML010000327.1:0-3397 GCA_041183145.1 Bacteroidota bacterium
AGAAAAAAGCTAAGAAATCAGTAGAACCTCTTTATTGGGTTAACCCCTTCAATTTCATTTACAGTGAATTGAATGAGCCTAAGCATATGAAAATGCCTAAGCCGGTTCTTGCTGATGCTGATGGTGATGGCGTTACTGATCAATTTGATAGAGAACCCAATACTCCAGCAGGTGCACCCGTAGACTCACATGGTGTGAGCCGCGATACCGATGGTGATGGCGTTCCTGATTTTAAAGACAAGCAACTGGTTACTCCTTCTGAGTGTCAGCCTGTTGATGCTGATGGTGTTGGGAAATGCCCAGAGCCAGCATGCTGCACTGATGTAGTTAAAAAGTCAGCTTGTTCAATTAGTGACCTACCTAGCGTTAGTTTTGGTAAAGGTTCTTCAGCCATTAGCAAAGATGCTCAAGCAGCATTGGCTTCTATAGCTGGTAAACTTCGTAATAACCCTTCTTGTAAAGTTGTAGTAACCGGATATGGAGAAGCTAGCAAATCTAGTCAGCAATTAAGCTGGGATAGAGTAAATGCCGTTATCAACTTCCTGGTTGAAAAGCAAGGCATCAGCTCCGATCGTTTCATCTGGAAATATGGGCAATCAGAAGGAGACCAAAACACAGTTGACCTTCGCGGTGCAGAGCAAGGAGAAGATGGTCCGAATACGGTACCAGCTCCACATCCAAATCTTCGTCGTCGCTAATTAACGATTTAAGATATTTTTTCGAAACCCTCCATTTGGAGGGTTTTGTTTTCTCCTTTAGCCTTTTGTTAACGAATGTTTCTCCAAATCCATGTTGAACTGGAAAATAAATCCTGTATTTTTGGCGCGTTTATGAAGATTGGAAATGTATTCAGCCTCTTATTGGTTATAATGCTCCTTGGGTCATGCTCTAAATTCAATAAAATCCTGAAGAGCAATGATTATGATTACAAACTGAAAATGGCCCAGGCTTACTATGATCGAAAAGATTATAGAAGAGCTCAGGTTCTCTATGAAGAGCTATTTCCAATTTTTAAAGGAACGCCTCAATATGAGGATCTTTTTTATCGTTATGCAACTTGCGCGTACAAGCAACGTGATTATTTGAGTGCTCAAGGGTTATTCAGCAATTTCCTGGAAACATTCCCAAATAGTAGTAAAGCAGAGGAAATTGAATTCCTAGAGGCTTTCAGCTATTACAAACAATCACCTAAGCCAGACCTGGATCAGTCGAATACTCATAAAGCAATGGGTATGATGCAGACATTTATCAATACGCATCCAGGATCTGATCGCAACAAAGAAGCACAGGATATTATTGATGTATGCTATAAAAAGCTGGAATCCAAAGAGTTGAGGTCAGCGGAACTTTATTACAACATGGGTCAATACAGGGCAGCAGCCATTGCCTATACGTCACTTATCAATAATTTCCCTGAGTCTCTAAAAGGAGATGAATACAAGCTTATGGCTATTCGTTCTTACTATAAATACGCCAGTATGAGCGTAATAGAAAAGCAGGAAGAGCGCTTTCAGAAGGTGATCAATGAGGTACAGGATTTTCAAGACAGATTTCCTGAAAGTAAACTATTGTCGGAAGCAGAACGTTACTTAACTTTGTCGAACGATTTTATTAAATCATTAACTAAGAAATAAATGAGCAGATTACGCAGACAGATTGGAAATAGCATTGCAAATAATCTGGAAACAAAGGATGTTTCCAAAATCAAGGCTAAAACCGGTAATGTATATGAATCTATTACGGTTATCTCTAAAAGAGCCAATCAGATCAATGTTATGTTGAGGGAAGAACTTCACAATAAATTAGAAGAATTTGCCAGCCACACGGATAGTTTGGAGGAAATTCATGAAAATAAGGAGCAGATTGAAATATCTAAAGCTTACGAGAGAATGCCTAATCCATCATTATTGGCTACTCAGGAATTTTTAGATGATAAAGTCTATTTCAAAAGAAATGAAGACGACAACTTGTTTAGATAATTTAGTTCACCTATTTGATGATATAGTATAAAAGCGACCTTAATAGTCGCTTTTTATATTTCGTTAGTAGTAGATAATCTATAAGTAAACATTGGATGCTAAAGGGTATTTTACTTTTCTTTTTTACACTTATTGTTTCCAGCTCAATCGCTCAGGAATTAAATGCACGTGTCAACATTGTGGCTAATCAAATCAGTTCTTCTGTTGACCGAAGAGTTTTCAGAACACTCCAAATAGCCCTATCCGATTTTCTTAATAAGCGGAAATGGACACAGGACGAGTATGCTCCTCAGGAAAAAATCGCCTGTAACTTCTTGTTGAATCTGCAATCGAGTCCTGAATCTAACGTATATAAGGCTACATTGACAATCCAGGCAGCTCGTCCAATTTATAATTCATCCTATCAATCTGCGCTCATTAATTTTCTGGATGCAGAAGTTTCCTTTCGATATGTGGAGTTTCAGCCAATAGAGTTTAATGAAAATAGGGTTCAGGGTTCTGAACCTTTGGCAGCAAATTTACCTGCCGTATTTGCCTATTATGTGAATATCATTTTAGGATTGGATGGAAACTCATTCACACCAAAAGGTGGAGATGTTTATTTCAAGAAAGCCAATGCTATAGTCAATAGTGCCCCAGATGGACGAAATATTTCGGGATGGAAACCATTTGATGGACAACGAAATCGCTATTGGTTAGCAGAAAATCTACAAAATAGCCGGTATAATTTGGTTCATGATGCGTATTATACTTACTACAGGCAGGGACTGGATCAAATGGCTGAAAGTGATAGTAAAGGTCGCCAAGGTATAATGGCTGCATTAAATACACTTTATACGTTGCATGCAGATAATCCAAACATCATGTTGTATTCTTTTTTCTTTCTAGGGAAATCTGATGAGATCATCGGTGCCTTGAAAAAAGCGAATCCAGGTGAACGGGCGAGAGTGTTGGAGATACTCCAAAAAATTGATGTAACCAATGCCGCAAAATATAAACAGGAGCTTAAATGAGAAGGCTAGCTATTGTTATATCGGTATCCCTATTTTTTTCATGTGCCAATACTATTCCGGGCAAAGTATTGGAACCAGAGAAAATGCAGGATGTATTATCCGATATGTTGCTTGCAGAAGGATTTACAGAAAATTTCTTGATACTCGACTCATCCAAAACAAGGGAAGAATGGTTTTCACAGGAGTATAGTAGAGTAATGGCAATACATAAGATATCTCAAGAGGATTTTCGCAATAGTTTGAATTTTTACAAAAAACATCCAGACGTTTTTAAAATCATAGTGGATACGGTTTATCAACGAAGTCAGCGAATGCGAAATGCCGGATTTAAAGGCGCAGCTGAAAAAAGCCTGCGCGTTCAGTAAATCAAATTTCAATTAAGCCATGCCTTATGGCGTATAATAC
>JBEGML010000328.1:0-5069 GCA_041183145.1 Bacteroidota bacterium
GTCCGGCCGCAATGGATCAGCTTAAGGTTTTGGGTACCCAAATAGGAGTTGATGTGTTTGCTGAACCTGAATCTAAAGATCCTGTCGGTATTTCTCAGCGGGCCATAGCCCATGCTAAAACCCACGGACATCAGGTGGTCATCATTGACACTGCAGGTCGTTTGGCTGTTGATGAAGTGATGATGAATGAGATTGCCGCAATCAAAGCATCTGTCAATCCCAACGAAATTCTCTTCGTAGTAGATTCCATGACCGGGCAGGATGCTGTTAATACAGCCAAAGCTTTTAATGATCGTTTGGATTTTAATGGGGTTATTCTGACCAAGCTTGATGGCGACACCCGGGGTGGGGCCGCCCTCTCTATTCGATACACGGTAGACAAGCCGATAAAATTCATCGGAACGGGTGAGAAAATGGAGGCTATGGATATCTTCTATCCTGAGAGAATGGCTGACCGAATACTCGGTATGGGTGATGTGGTGTCTCTTGTTGAAAGGGCACAGGAGCAGTTTGATGTCGAAGAAGCCAGAAAGCTGCAGAAAAAAATTGCAAAAAATCAGTTCAACTTTAACGATTTCCTTAACCAGTTGAATCAGATCAAGAAGATGGGGAACATCAAAGATCTCATGGGCATGATTCCCGGTGTCGGAAAGGCAATTAAGGATATGGATGTGAATGAAGATGCATTCAAAAACATCGAAGCCATCATCCTGTCTATGACTCCACAGGAACGCGAGCAGCCTGAACTCCTTACCGGCAGCAGGAGGAAAAGAATTGCATCGGGCAGTGGAACCAGCATTCAGGATGTGAACCAGCTCATCAAGCAATTTGACGAAACCCGGAAGATGATGAAGCTGTTCTCGAACAAAGAAAATATGTCGCGCATGATGGGTCAACTATCAAAAGTCAAGCGTTGATGAAAATACTTGATGGCAAAAAACTTTCCGAGCAGCTGCTTGAATTGCTCTCTGCTGAAGTTTCACATTTAACCCTTTCTGGTGAGCGTCCTCCGCATCTTGCTGCCATCTTGGTTGGTGACAATCAGGCAAGCAAAACTTATGTTGGTGCTAAGGTAAAAGCATGTGAAAAGGTGGGATTTGAATCCTCCCTCTTTCATCTTCCGGCTCAAACCACGGAGGCTGAACTCATTTCCTTAATTAAGAAATTAAATGGTAATGCCGCTATCGATGGTTTTATCGTACAGCTTCCGCTGCCCATACATATCAAAGAAGAAAATATTATACATGCCATCGATCCGCGTAAGGATGTTGACGGTTTCCACCCTGTAAACCTCGGACTCACCATGCTGAATCAGCATGGTTTCAAACCTGCAACTCCACTGGGAATTCTCTATCTTCTTGCCCGATATAACATAGAAACTGAGGGAAAAAATGTGGTGGTTGTCGGTCGAAGTAATATTGTGGGTACGCCAATCAGTGTCATGCTAAGTCGTGCATCCGAGACAGGCAATGCTACGGTAACGCTCTGCCATAGTAAATCCAATAACATGTATGAACATCTTCGCAGGGCCGATATCATTATAATGGCAGTTGGTAAGCCTAATTTCCTCAAGGCTGATATGGTGCGTGAAGGTGTTGTGGTAGTGGATGTAGGAATCAATCCTGAACCGGCTTCTAACATAAAATCAGGTTTTAAATTGGTTGGTGATGTTGATTTTAACAGCGTATCACCTTTGTGTACTGCCATCACTCCAGTACCCGGCGGTGTAGGGCCCATGACTATTGCTGCTTTGCTTATGAATACTTTTCAGGCAAGAACAGGTAAAATCATCCCTCTAAAGGGATAAGGCATTCAGGAATCATTATTTTTGCCAACAGTGAATCGTACTATAAGAGTTTTAATAGCCAAAGTTGGCCTAGACGGCCACGACAGAGGGGCGAAAGTTATTGCCTCATTCCTGCGCGATGCAGGTATGGAAGTTATTTACACAGGTCTTCGTCAAACCCCCGAAATGGTAGTCAATTCTGCACTTCAGGAAGATGTTGATGTGATTGGGATTAGCATTCTTTCGGGTGCTCACATGACAGTTTTTCCCAAGGTAATGGCTCTCATGAAGGAAAAAGGTCTGAATGATGTTTTGCTCACCGGAGGCGGAATCATTCCCGCAGAGGACATGGATGAACTCCGGAAAATTGGGGTGGGAGAGCTCTTTGCCCCAGGTACTGATACCGCACATATTATCGACTATATTAAGTCGTGGGTGGAACGGAACCGAAAACTTACACTCTGATTATGTTTCAAAATCTTCTACAGGATCTTCAAAATGGTGTGCTCACCATTACCATTAATCGTCCCGATAAACTTAATGCTCTTAACAAGCAGACTATCGATGAACTGCATCTCTCATTGAAGTCAGCCGCTGCCGATCCCCAGGTGCGTGTCATTATTCTTACCGGTGCAGGAGACAAAGCCTTTGTGGCCGGCGCAGATATTTCTGAATTTGCCTCATTCACGCCTGCTCAGGGTAAAGTTCTGAGCGAGGAAGGACACCATAAACTATTCAATTTCATTGAAAACATGCCCAAGCCTGTGATTGCTGCCATTAATGGTTTCGCTTTGGGAGGTGGTTTTGAGCTTGCTTTGGCTTGTCACATCAGGCTTGCTTCTGAAAAGGCCAGATTGGGATTGCCGGAAGTAGGTCTGGGGGTCATTCCGGGGTATGGAGGCACGCAGCGTGTAGCCGCTTTAGCAGGAAAGGGAAAGGCTTTTGAACTGATTCTTACGGCAGAAATGATTCTCGCTCAGGACGCATACTCATGGGGTTTAATCAACCACGTTGTGCCTGCCGAGGCTCTCATGACAACGGCCCAGATCATGGCATCAAAGATTTCTGCCCGAAGTGCTTCTGCCTTATCTTCTGCCATTAAGTCTGTTAATGCTTCGTTCCCAAGTTCATCACAGGGTTATAGCAAAGAGGTTGAAGAATTTGGAAACTGTTTTGGTACCCCAGACTTTTTTGAAGGCACTCAAGCATTTCTCGAGAAACGTAAGCCCGATTTCTCAAAGGGAATCTCAGCCTGAAAATTACTCCTTCTTCTCGATAGAGTCGAGCTCCCTCTTTACCATTAGACTCCAGGATTTAACTTTTTCCGGAATCGTTCCGTTTACCGTCTCATCACGAAACTTTAGATCAGTCTCAATCATATCCTGAAAGTTTCTCTCAATGATTTCCTGTAAATGAAGCGTCTGACCTTTCTTAAGAGTACTTTTGTAATATTCTCTTCTCATTTTATTGATGTATAACTGATAAATTTTTAAGACGGTTTGGGAAAAATCTCCAGCAACTCCTGAACTGTCAGGGATAAACTCTCTGTTATCATTTGGGTTGGCCTCGAAGCTGAGCGTCACCCTTACCTTTGTAGGCTTATACAGGGAATCTTTTTTTACAAAAATTCTGGGAGGGGCATAAATTTGCGCTTTCACCTTGATGAGATTCGTCCTCAGCCCCTCAGGGTCTATCCATTCCTTGGTTTCAGTATATTGATAAAACAAGGTGTCCTTTACCTCATTTTTTGACTGCGCAAAAATGAGCGACCTGCAAAAAAGAAATATGAAAATAAAAGGAATTAAACCCCGCATTGTATGCAAATCTAAAAAAATCATCTTTGCTCTGAAAGTCTAGTGTTAACTTTGTATGATGAGCAGAATATTAGCAGTAGATTATGGAATGAAAAGATGCGGCCTGGCTGTTACTGATCCAATGAGAATTATCGTGACTCCACTAGCCGCCGTTTCAACCAAAGAACTCAGAGATTTTCTGCTCAAATATTTTACTTCAGAAAAAGTTCATGAATGTGTTGTTGGCATGCCTTATACCTCCGACGATTCTGAGACACCACTCATCGCAGAAATTCTTATTTTTATCGAATGGCTGCAAAAGCAGTTTCCAGATCTGATTGTGTCTCAAATTGATGAATTTGGTACATCGGCTGAAGCATCACGCGCTCTAATCCACGCGGGACTGCCCAGGAAAAAACGCAGGGAAAAAACAAACATTGACATGATGAGTGCGGTTATTATTCTCAAAAAACATCTTCAAGAGTATCTTTGAGCCATGATTTTACCTGTTGTTGCCTATGGCGATCCCGTATTGAGGAAAAAAGCTGAAGAAATAGGACCTGAATATCCGGGACTTGAAAAATTGATCCAGGATATGTTCGATACCATGTACGAAGCTAACGGTGTAGGACTTGCTGCTCCACAGGTCGGTAAACCTATTCGTTTGTTCATCGTTGATGCCGGGCCATTTGAAGATAAAGAGCCAGATCTAAAAGACTTTGTACAGGTTTTTATTAACCCCGTCATCATTGAAGAAACCGGTGAAAGCTGGGCTTTTAATGAGGGTTGCCTGAGCATTCCCGGAATTCGCGAAGATGTTAACCGTCAGCCTAAGCTGGTTTTGCAGTACCAGGACGAAAATTTTGAAACCTTTGAGGAGGAGTTTGAAGGTATTGCAGCACGTATCATTCAACATGAGTACGACCACATTGAAGGCAAGCTCTTCATTGATCGGATAAGTTCATTCAAACGAACCCTGCTGAAGGGTAAGTTGACGGATATTTCCAAGGGTAATGTAGAGGTAGATTACAAAATGAGATTTCCTAAAAAGTGATGAAAAAAATATTGTTTCCTGCTATCATTTCGGCAGGATTTTTTGGTGTATTGATTCTCGGTTCCTGTTCTGAAAAAAAATCCTCGGATTCAACGCAGGTGCAGCAGAGCCAGGCATCAGAAAAAGATTTCCGAAAAATGATTGATTCCTTGGAGGCGAAGCTTTTTAAAGATCCATACACAGCAGCAAACCGAGGCTTGGCCATGAATCTTATGCGGGTTTATGATGATTATTCCAGATATTACCCCAAAGATTCTCTTACGCCTGAATATCTTTTCAAGGCCGCAGAACTTGCAGCAGCCATTCAGGTTCCGGCTTCAGCTATCACCTATTACAAAAAAATTGAAGAGAAATATCCGGCTTTCCGCAAATTAGATCAATGTATTTTTCTGCAGGGTTTCGTCTATGAATCCCTCATGAACGATACCGCAAATGC
>JBEGML010000329.1:0-4597 GCA_041183145.1 Bacteroidota bacterium
TTTGAGCCCAAAGCTGTTTTTTCAGAGGTTCAGAGGCTTTAATCTGTTCTAAAAATCGTTCTTGTTGAATGGTATTACCGCTTAGTGGCAACAGCATGCCAGTTGGATGGTGAGTATTGTCACAGGTAAGCACCAAGGTATTGTTGTGAAGAAGCGCTTCCAGCAGGGCCTGAGTAATGGTAATCTGTCGGTGATCCAATACAATCAACCCTAAATCCTCAACCGGAATCGAAACTTCTGAATTTGCTCTGAACTCTGTCTGAAAAAATTCATTCTTGACTACCTCAGGCAATCGCACCTGCATTTGCGCATCGCGAAGACTCAAATAAACGGGATTCCCGAAATAAATGGTTCTTTTAATCATTTAACCAAATGGCCAAGACAATCTAAGCGAATTTTAATAGGATGCAAGTTCAGAAAGGAACTAATGCTTGCGATACGATAAAACCTTCTCGAAGCTTTACTGGCAACGGAATCATCAATTTCGGTCTCCAAATGATGTCTGAACCAATAGTCTGCTGAAGCGAGTTTCTGAACTCTATAAAGATGCGTACTCAAAATTTTGTTATTGCCAGCCGATATGGCTTCTTGTGCTGCATCTGGTTCTAATCCAAGGAGGAACATTTCATTCTGCTGTATACTTTCGATATAAGACCAGGAGGCATCCGGTAGCTTATTGAGCAGATCATCAGGAAGTTTTTGCTGCCCGTATAAAATTAAATCCCAAACCGCCGAGGGGTTTTTAATTACAACGGGTAATTTATTTTTTTTGCGCTCCACAGCATCCCAAAAGGTACAAATATGCTCGATTTTTTTACCCTCTGAATCCATATAAATCGCCACATGGTGATTATTCCCCGGCACGGAAAATCCTATTGGCCTGGCTGCATGGTCAAACTTAACAGGTTTAGTTGATTTATCATTCAGGCCTGTAAAACATCTAACAGAACTAATCTTAACATGAGGCTTATTCGGGAAAAATAAAGGAGTTTTGAAAGCTTCTTTTTCTTTACCCGGAAACTCGGCAAATCGCTTTTCAACAATGTCCTTTAGGCCTTTATCCACAATTGAAACAAGATCTGAAGGCTTTAGAGAAGAAACAGGATACTTAACCACGTAATGATGCTCATAACAAGAAGCATGAGTCAGCATTTTTTGCTTTTTCTGATCCACATAAATTGGATCTTTCTTGACCGAACTTAAAGCCTTTTTTACATCACCGTCACAAATTTTCAAACGATCTTCAACCAGCTTCCTAATATTACTTTTCACAATTGAATCGGCATTTGCAAACAGATAGGATAAAGGCTTCGCGGTTGAAATAGCCTTTATCCGCCCGTAAACCGTTTCATCTGACAATTTGCCGCGAGGAACAACAATATCTTTTTGTGCAACCTGATTTTTGCCTCCTTGTTTTATCATCCTTACCCCGAGCGTTGCAACCTTCTTACCGGATTTATATGAAACCAATGTTTCCGAGGCTTTACGTTCAACCTCTTCGGTGGAGAAAGGTTTCTGGGCAGCCAGATACTTTTCCAACAGACTTAATCGTTGCTCATAAACCTCTTTCGATCCTGAAATACTTCGGTTCATTTCATCGCGTACCGAACTGGAATTTAAAGTATTGATTCTTTGAATGAAGCCCTGTTTGGTTGAAGCTACAACCAAAGCATCAATGGCATGGTGCCTGTGATCGTTACGTTTACTCCAATCTTTGATGACTGTTTTACGATGTTGCTTTTTACCATTATCACTGGTCCAAATTACTTCTTCTGTGAATGAAATATCAGATTTTTTTTCGAGCTCAAGGTATTTGGGCAGATGCAAATTCATCAGAACATCGTCCAAACCCCATAATCTTCTCAACGTTGCGGTTATGCCGCCCTCTGTAACCGTAATTTCAGTAGCCACCTGTTGCAAAATTTCAGTTGCTTTGCGGCTGATGTATTGGGTCTGACGCAGCTGTCTTTCAATAAAATTTTCCCACAATCGCTTATCGGCTTCGGTTTCCTTCTTTACTTTCTTCCTTTCCAAATAATCTTCGTAGCTTACTTTTAACCGATGCATTTTAGTATATGAAAATATACCACGCTCGTACCAATCATCAACCCTTCGCAAATAAGTTTCTAATGCTTCTGAGCTCTTACTTCTAATGAAATCATAAGCTGTTTGGTTGTTCTTTTGAGTATTGCAAGCCCTGTGAACCAACACTTTATTTGTTTGTGAATCATCGAACAACAAGGATCTGGGCACGATGTGGTCAACATCAAAATTATCACCTGTAATAGCTTCAGATAATGAAAAAGAGATCCCACAATAAATACACTGAGTTGCTACCTGAGCTTCGCGATTTTTAACATCCCTCACCGGAAAAATAAACTTGTACTTCTGTATGTTCTTTTTGGTACCGGGCAATTTGAATTCTGATAATCGATTTATTATCTCCTTATTCAGTTTCTCTTTCGCCTTATTATTTTTTTCAGCCTCATTTCTCTCATCAATGCTTTGTTTTAGTTGCCTTGCCAATTCAATTCGTATCTCATCAGGCCTGCCATATTGATCAATAATGGCATTTACTACATTGATCATTTGATTCAAAATCTTTTCTACAACCGGCTGCCGCAAACTATTCTTAGGCAGGAGTTCCAGACGCTCAGCGAGCACCCTCGATTCACGCTCACTCCTGGTCTGACTATCACTATGAAAATACCCGGCAAAACAACAGGCATGTGCATAATGATAGCCTTGCATTAAATAGGGGATTATCTTTCGCATGGCCTTTGCAGATTTATTACCAAAGCCCTGTGAATTAAAATCGAGGGCGGCTAATTGTTCAGAAACCTCCTGGCTGAAGCCATATTTTGATTTGAGAACTTTGATGCATTCATCTGCTTCTTTGATGGAATAAATCGTGTGCCATAGCTGGTAGAGTGGCTCATTCACAATATTAGCCGAAATCTGCTCAGGATTATTTCTTTCGATTATTTCTCCGGTTTTTCGATCAAAAAGAATAGCATCGTGATTGGAAGGAACAATCTCAATGTTAAAATTCAAGTGATCACTGTCCCCGATTATTTTATGCAGGTTATCAAAAACGAAATTACCCTTTAATCCACGTTCAATTTGTTTGTTATTTTGAACCTCATCCTTTTTTAATCCTAGGATTTTTAGCAATTCTGCTTTAGAAAGTTCTTTGTTTTTGAATAGAATTTGTACCAATTCTTTCTTTTTTTTCAGGGGAATAAAGTAATCAAGCCACTTGTTACCCTTAGTTTCTTTATTCAAAACCTTAAGGCTAAGGTTATTGACCAATTCCCAAATGCGGCAATATTGAAAAAGCGGCGAACTTTTAGGGGCAACTTTTGGTCCGACTAGTCTTTCTTTAATCTTGCCTGCTTCGCCTTCAATTAACCGGGTCGTAAAGCCCTCAAAATCACAAACACTAACCAGTCCTTTTTGAGATTTTAATTTCCGTTGATAGTAAATAATCTGATTCCGAAGCATATCAACTTTATCAGAAGTTAAAACATCGGGGTAAAACTCCGATTGCCTTGCCATAATCGTATCGAACTCCTCCAAATAGGCTTCTCGAGGGAACACCTGTGCCTTAATTCTGTAGTGCTCATTTTCTATGAGATTATTAAAGAAATACTGACCAATGGTGAGACCAATTTCTTTAATATGGGCATGACGGCTCTTTACATTTGCTACATAATCAGTTTCATTTTTATCCTGTGTTGCAGCAATCCTGGCACTTTTATATCCACGCTTTTGATTCAGATGGTAAAGAACCCTACCCAATTCGGTAAGTGATATTTGCTCAGAAACAGCCCTTGCTCTCAAACTCCACAGATTCAATCGCTCACAAGAAAAAAGCAAGGGATCTAACATTTCATTCTCTACCAAAAAAGCCGTCAGGTTTTTTCGTCTTAGTTGATAACGATCATAACCTTTCCGCTGCGTCCTTTTGGCAGTTCTATTTTGATTTTTGGAAATCTTATTACCCGAACTAAACTCGGTTTTGTCATCGGAGGATAAACTCACTATCCTACTTCCCATAGCTTCAATTTGATTACCTACTTCTCCTTCTGAAACGAGTGCCCAGCCAATGGATCCTACACCTAAGTCCAGACCTAAAATTCTTTTGTTGGCCATAAATTTTATTTTATTTTGTAAAATTAAATAAAAACGATACATTTGCAACGCAATTTAAAGCCATTCACAATAAGGATTATTCCGTTGTGAAAACATCCAAGGCGGGGGTAAAACCTCGCCTTTTTTTTAGCAAAACAAGATGCTTGAGGCAGCATTTTCAGGTGAGATCAATACAAAAATTCAACATAAAAAAACCTCAGCAATTTATGTTCGTCAGAGATTTGTAAAAAAGAAGCAAAAAAAACTAGATTGATCAATAATACTTCATTTGCATTTACCAGAGACGAGGCGTGTCCAAATTAGAACTGACTCCTATTAATTAGGATTCAGAATAATCTTAAAGAACTTAACACCCCCATTGCCGCAAGCGTCCCGCTTGTGGCTATCAATTTCCTTTGCTATCATTCTAACTAAGTCTTTAATATCTGCATCATCTCTGACA
>JBEGML010000330.1:0-2973 GCA_041183145.1 Bacteroidota bacterium
ATGCTGGCGTGCCAGTTTAGAGACCAGCAGTGTTGGTAGGGCAGAGGAATCGGCGTAGGGCTCATCGTAGATATTTTGAAGTAAGGGCAAAATTTCCAAGGCATCTTTTGCCGTTACTGTAAAAGTATGATGTTCTGTGCCCAGGGCCTTTGATACGGCCTCTGCATATTTGCTTTCATTATGACGTGCTTCTCTGAAACCTATTGAAAAGGTGCGTACCGGCTTATCGCTGATTTTTTGAGCCATTGCAGTAATGAAGCTACTGTCTATTCCTCCGCTCAGGAAAGTGCCGAAAGGCACATCTGAAATCATACGATAGCGCACTGAACTCTCTGCCAATTGAAGAAATTTTTCCAAGGCTTCATTTTCATCGCGTATAATCTCCTGATTTATTTGTTCCGCTGCCGACCAATAAGAATAGAGCTGAAAACCCTTCTTGTTCATAATGGCATAATGCCCGGCAGGAAATTTTTTTACTTCACTGAAAATACTTTTTTCACCGCCTACAAAACCCAAATGAAAAAAATCGCTTACAGCACCGGCATCCAGTTGTGCAGAGCTTCTACTGTCTGGTGTGATGCAGGCTTTTAATTCTGATGCAAAAAGGAGGTTGTTTCCTTCAAGACGGTAATAAATAGGCTTTATGCCCATTCGGTCTCTGGTGATGAAGAGCTCTTCTTTTTCAATGTGGTAAATAGCAATAGCGAACATGCCATTCATTTTTTCCAACATTGCCGGTCCCCAAACCAGGTAAGCCTCGGCGAGAATTTCAGTATCTGAACTGGTACGAAACGTGAGGCCTGGCTTTGCCTTATGCAAGTCTTCCGCAATTTCCCTGAAATTGTAAACCTCGCCGTTAAAAGCAATAACAGCTTTACCGCAGGCGCTATACATAGGTTGGTTTGCAGCCTCACGCAGATCCAGTATGCTTAATCTCCGGTGCGCAAGGGCACAGGGCAGATGCTCGGCAATTCCATGCGCATCAGGGCCTCGGTGCGCCATAACACGGTTTGCATATTCCAGATCTTTTGATTTGAAAAAACCAGACTCACTAAAAAAACCTGCAATGCCGCACATAGACTAATGCTGATATTCCAATCTTATTTTTTCAGCCAGAAGCCGGCAGGCTTCGTCAAGCATTTCAAATACTTGCTGGAATCCCTCTTCACCTCCATACCATGGGTCGGGAACTTCAGCATTACTGCCGGGAAAGACCTCCTCAAGCAGAAGTTGTACTTTTCTGCGTTCTTCATCATGTTCGCTCATAGAAAGAACGTGACGTAAGTTTGATTTGTCCATGACAAATATTCTATCGAAGTGCTGGAAGTCGGTTTTACTGAATTGCCTTGCCCTGAGATCTTCAATATTGAGGCCGTTTTGAAGGGCGTTTCTCCGGGTACGCGGGTCAGGTGCTTCGCCTGCATGATTGGAGGAGGTACCTGCTGAATCTAGCAAAAGGTTGAGGCCCTGACTGTGTTTTCTTAACAGGCCTTCTGCTAGTGGAGATCTGCAGATATTTCCCAGGCAAACCAGAAGGATACGCATTATGGGGCAAATTTGTGTGAAGATAAAAATAAAAAAGGCTGTCGGTTCCGACAGCCTTGCTTTTAAATGACAGAGATACGTTTTTCTAAATCCTCTATGTACTGTTTGAATCTCTTGTCTGTTTCCATGAGATTGTTCACTGTACGGCAGGCATGTAAAACGGTTGCATGGTCTTTTCCTCCGCAGTGAAGACCAATGTTTGCCAAAGAAGCTTTTGTGAGATTTTTAGAGAAATACATAGCAATCTGCCTGGCCTGCACAACCTCTCTTTTTCTTGTTTTTGATTTCAGAAGCTCGATAGGGAGATCGAAATAATCAGAAACAACTTTTTGAATAAAGTCAATGGACACCTCTCTTGCTGTATTCTTTACAAATTTGTCAATCATTGACTTAGCCAATTCCAGGTTGATGAATTTTTTGTTGAGTGAAGACTGGGCGAGAAGAGAGATTAGCGCTCCTTCAAGCTCACGAATATTTGTGGTGATGCTATAGGCGAGGTATTCAATTACCTCTTTTGGTAATTCAATACCTTCCTGATAGAGTTTTTTCTCGAGTATCGCAATTCGTGTTTCAAGATCGGGCGCTTGCAGATCTGCTGAGAGCCCCCATTTGAGTCTGCTCAATAATCTTTGTTCTATTCCCTGCATTTCAACGGGTGGCTTATCAGAAGTAAGCACCAGTTGTTTTCCATTTTGATGAAGGTGGTTAAAAATGTGGAAGAAAATATCTTGTGTCTTTTCTTTTCCTGATAGGAACTGCACATCATCTACAATCAGCACATCAATCATCTGGTAAAAATGTATGAAGTCGTTCTGATCGTTGTTTCTTACCGAGTCAATGTACTGGTGCATGAATCTTTCGGCACTTACATATAGAACGGTCTTATTTGGGAACTGATTTTTCACCTGTATGCCAACAGCTTGAGCGAGGTGAGTTTTACCTAATCCTACTCCACCATAAATCAGTAAGGGGTTGAAAGCGGTTCCTCCCGGTTTGTTGGCTACTGCAAATCCTGCCGAGCGGGCAAGTCGGTTACAATCGCCTTCAATGAAATTTTCGAAAGAGAGTGAGGAATTCAGCTGAGATTCCACATTCACCTTTTTGAGTCCGGGAATAATAAATGGGTTTCTGATTGAATGATTGCTGATGTCTAGTGGCATACTCACCGCCGGGTTCACCAGGGCTTTCTTGTTGGTTGCAGGTACTTTAACAGTGTAGGGCTTGGCATTGGTGAAGTTGTTTTCCATTACGATAGAATACTCCAGGCGGCCTTCGGCACCTAGTTCTTTCTTAATGGTTTTCTTCAATAAGGTAATGTAATGCTCTTCAAGCCACTCGTAGAAAAACTGACTGGGCACCTGAATAGTAAGCACGTTGTTCTGTAATCGTACAGGTTTGATAGGCTCAAACCAAGTACGGAAACTTTGC
>JBEGML010000331.1:0-5215 GCA_041183145.1 Bacteroidota bacterium
ATCTGATATCGAGGTAAAAATACCGGATTCAACCAGAACTACATAGGACTTGGCATTGGCAAGAGTCTGATTAAATGTTCTGAAGGCAATAATATCATCAGGCTCCAAAGAGGCAAAATCAAAAATCCTGTTTTCAATTATCCCCTCTTCAAGAAGTATGGCCTCGCCTTTTTCGAAGCTCAGTATTTTGGGTTTATCAGACATGGCTTTTCAAAGGAATGTAACACTAAAATAATTTTTAACGGTGTTTTTCTATGAAGTTAATGATTTCTGTTTGCAACAATTCAGGATTATCATTCATGGGAAAATGTCCTGAATTGGGCAAAGTAACAAGGGTCTTTTCCTTACTACCGAGGAATTTCAATGCATCCCTCCCAAGAGAGTCTGGTGAAGAGAAGTCTTTCTCTCCCCAAAGGAGCAGAGAGGGTACCTTGATGCGGAAGAGGAATGGAGACATATTGGCACTCGATTCATTAATCCGCTTTCGGAAAGGTACAGCAGGGGATGAATTGTTGTAGTTATAAATATTCGCCAAGGTGTAAATAGAACCGGCAGGGTTATTAAGTTCACCCTTAAATTTATGATCACCTAACCCGATAAGACTTTCTGCTTCAATGGCGTATTCATGCAGCGTTGCTGCTTGGAGGTAATCCGAAACCACCGAGTCGGTTCCTACGCAAAAATCTTTGATAGACTGCCATCTTCCGGCATTGTTTCCGGCAACGATTTGGCTATCTGCTGTGGTGATGAGTTTTTTCCGGCACAGGAAATTGGCCAGAGGAATGTTATGATGCCCACCAACTTCTATCCAACCGCTAACCAGTGAATCTACATCTGCGGTCAGAAATGCTGAACCCAAAAAACCTCCAAAACCGTGTCCGTAAAGAAAAATCTTTGGCGCATTGTATCTTTGTTTTAAAACTTTTAACACCAATTTGAGGTCATTACCAAAAGTTGGAATATTCAGGAAAGCAGTATTAGAGTTTCCGGCTGACATACCGGAGTTACGATATTCCCAGAATGCCATACCATAGTTCTGACGTAACAATTCAGAAGAAAAACCTGCGTAACCGTAAGAACTTTCACCGGGCTTACCCTGTGCCAATAAAATGATTACTCCTGAGGCTGTATTGCCCTTAACCCATACGGGCATATCTGCTTCTTCAGAACTTACCCAGAATAAATCATCAGCATTTTCGCTGATCACACCGGCACCTTTACGACAGGCGTTGAAACCTGCAAAGACAAGCGCTATTGCCAGAAGCGCCATTAATCTTTTAAAGTTTACCGAATCAAAAATCATACTACGAATTTAATACAAAAAATAGCCTTTGTCAAGTTCAGGAAAAGTTTGTGAGAGATAGAGCTGTTCATTAGAAAACAGATTTTATCTTCTTGGTTTTGGACTTTTCTTTCTCCTCTTTCTTCTGCTTAGGTTTCCTGACTTTTTCCTTAACATAGAAACCTGTACGAAGAATACCGGTCTCGGAATCCTTCATATGGAACTTGATGCCTGCTTCAAGCATAGCGTGAGGAACAAGCACATTAGTAAAGGGATACTGTGCCCAAAGGTTCAGTTTTAAGAAATACGCATAGCGATGCTTCTTATTCAACTGCTCCATATTGGCACCAAAAGTTGGTGAAACCCCAAGTGTCCAATAGCCTCTGCCAAACAATCCCCTTTCGGAGATATTTCCGGCAGCATCCTCCACGTAAACCGTGCCGTCATAGAAAGTGCGCAGATAACCAAGATGAATGATGGTTTCGTAATAAAACCATTTTTTCTTCTGATGCCTGATACCGTAACCGGGATTCAACCACAAGGAAGACTGATAACCGGGCTGCCTAAAAAAATATAGATGAAAATTAAGGTTATAATCGGCCTCGCGTATCTTTATTTTTCCCTTTGGAAGCTTGATGGTTACCCTTTTACTCCTGAACGGCTTTTCGTAGCCCGCACATATTCCAAAGGTGCCGGGATAATCGTAAACCAAAGATGTGGTAATATACCCGGGCTTGTTCCCAAAATAAAGGGAGTCTGATCCGATGATGGAAAAGAGGGTGTCTTTGTCGGTCTTTGTGGCCTGTGCAAATGAAAGTTCATTGCAGCAAAACATCATGATTGCCAGCAACAAGAAATACCGCAGTACAGCTCTTAACATAGGTGGCCGAAGATAGTAGTTTTTCCTCTGATGTGGCAGTGTATTAAAGAAAGTTGTACTTAAGGTATTTTTAGGCTTCATCGGGCTGAATATCCCACTGAACATACAAGGCTTCAATAAAACTATTCTCTTCCCTTGAAATCTTTCTGTCTGCCCGGGCTAGGGTATAAGCAAACTTTATAAAAAGGTTTCTCTCGGCCGGGTTAGAATCCCAGTAAAAATCATTGGCCACCTTCAAAAAATGCTCCATGTACAATTCCTTGGGCAAGGTAGCAAGGGCTTGATTTTCTGTGTCTAAATCAATAGGAACAGGAAAAGAAAACTTGATATACTCTCCAATGAGCCGTTTCTCGTACGCATCAAAGTGCCCGTCTACCTCTGAGAGTATCATGAGCATGTGGTATCCGGCTATTGCTTTGTTAAACCTCATTCGTAATAAATGTGTCTACAAAGAAAAATAAACAAAGCTATGCGAGAATAGTTTTCTGCCTGAGTTATTAACTATTAGGTTTGAATAACCCCAACATTGTAAGGTCGTGTTATGGGAGCATGGTTTGCCATCTCAATGCCCATAGAAATCACCGTGCGGGTGCTTAGCGGATCTATGATCCCATCTACCCACAAGCGGGAAGCTGCATAATAGGGCGACATCTGCGTCTGATAGCGGTCGCTGATCTTTTTTAACATTTCCTTTTCCTCCTCCGGAGGCAGCTCCTTGCCCTGAGCTTTCAAAGTTGCAACCTGTATCTGCAACAAGGTCTTCGCTGCCTGATTGCCGCCCATCACCGCTATCTGTGCCGTAGGCCAGGCCATAATTAGCCTGGGATCGTAGGCCTTGCCGCACATGGCATAATTGCCTGCTCCGAATGAATTGCCGATAATGATGGTGAACTTCGGTACAACTGAATTAGACATGGCGTTCACCAATTTGGCTCCGTCTTTAATGATGCCCCCGTGCTCTGATCGCGAACCTACCATAAAACCGGTAACATCCTGCAAGAAAACAAGCGGTATGCGCTTTTGATTGCAGTTCATAATAAAGCGAGCCGCCTTGTCTGCTGAGTCAGAAAAAATCACACCGCCAAATTGCATCTCCCCTTTTTTGCTCTTCACAACTTTTCTCTGGTTGGCAACAATACCAACTGCCCAGCCATCAATGCGTCCGATACCGCAAACGATGCTTTGTCCGTACTTCTCTTTGTACTCCTGAAAATCGGAATCATCTACCAAACGATAAATGATTTCGTGCATGTCATAAGCTTTGTCCCGAGTATCGGGTATAATTCCCAGTATCTCTTCCGGATTCATCTTTGGAGCTCTTGGCTCGGAACGGTTAAATCCTGCCTTTTCAAAAGCACCAATCTTATCCATTAAAAACCTGATTCGGCTCAAACAATCCTGATCATTGGCACACTTGTGGTCAGTAACACCCGATATCTCACAATGTGTGGTAGCACCGCCAAGCGTTTCGTTGTCGATGCTCTCCCCTATTGCTGCTTTAACAAGGTATGAACCTGCCAAAAAAATGGAGCCTGTCTTGTCTACAATCATGGCTTCATCACTCATGATCGGCAGATAGGCACCACCTGCCACACAGCTACCCATGATAGCTGCTATCTGTATGATGCCCATGGAAGACATCATGGCATTGTTGCGAAAGATGCGTCCGAAATTCTCTTTGTCGGGAAATATCTCATCCTGCAGGGGCAGATAAACTCCGGCACTGTCAACCAGATAAATGATGGGCAATCTGTTCTCCATCGCGATCTCCTGCGCTCTCAGGTTTTTCTTTCCTGTGATGGGAAACCAGGCTCCGGCCTTGACAGTGGCATCATTTGCCACCACAATACATTGTTTGCCGCTAACGTAGCCTATTACCACCACCACACCACCGGAAGGACAGCCACCGTGTTCTTCATACATTCCTTCACCGGCAAATGCGCCAATCTCAACTGTCGGCTTTCCTGGATCAAGCAGAAATGCTATTCGTTCACGCGCAGTCATTTTTCCCTCTCCGTGCAGCTTGGCAATACGCTTGGCCCCTCCTCCTTCTGAGACTTTATCAAACTTCTTCTGCAGGTTGCTAATCAACAGCTTCATGCTGTCTTCATTTCGGTTGAATTCTAAATTCATATAGAATAGCTTAAATAAAAAACCCCGCCTTGCTGGCGGGGCTTTTTGAAAATTTCAAATCAGGCAGTAACTTTATTAAGTACACGAGCCATCTCGGCACCAATGCCTGCAGGGCTCTCCACTACAGAGATGCCACATTCGCGCATCACCTTCATTTTAGCAGCGGCAGTGTCTTCTGCCCCACCAACAATAGCACCGGCATGCCCCATCCTTCTTCCCGGAGGCGCAGTTTGTCCGGCAATAAAGCCTACTACAGGCTTAGTGCCATTGGCCTTAATCCAGCGGGCAGCTTCTGCTTCAAGGCTACCACCAATTTCACCAATCATGATGATTCCATCTGTATCGGGATCGTTCATAAACAATTCCACTGCCTCACGCGTAGTAGTGCCGATGATGGGGTCTCCACCAATACCAATGGCAGTTGAAATACCCAAACCGGCTTTCACCACCTGATCAGCAGCTTCATAAGTTAATGTGCCCGATTTAGACACAATTCCCACACGACCGGGCTTAAAGATAAAGCCCGGCATGATGCCCACCTTGGCTTCACCGGCAGTGATGATACCCGGACAGTTAGGACCAATGAGGCGGCACTGACGGCCTTCGAGATAAGATTTTACCTGGATCATATCCTTTGTAGGAATACCTTCTGTAATGGCCACAATTACCCGAATACCGGCATCAGCAGCCTCCATCATGGCATCTGCAGCAAAAGCAGGAGGCACAAAAATGATAGACACATCAGCACCGGTTTGCTTCACCGCATCTGCAACTGTGTTGAACACCGGCCTGTCTAGGTGAGATTGCCCGCCTTTACCGGGCGTAACCCCGCCCACTACCTGAGTACCATATTCAATCATTTGTCCGGCATGAAAAGTGCCTTCAGCTCCGGTGAAACCCTGAACTATGATTTTTGAATG
>JBEGML010000332.1:0-5320 GCA_041183145.1 Bacteroidota bacterium
GACCTAAGCTCAGCAGCTATTGCCCTGCCCTTTACATTCTGCCTTTACGGACAATCATTCGACAGTGTGTATATCAACAACAATGGAAACCTGTCTTTCCATTATCCTATGTTTAATTTTACCTCCGACTCCTTCCCAAGCAATAACTACACCATGACTGCGCCCTACTGGGCCGATATTGATACACGTGATTCAGCAAGTGGATTGGTATATTACAAAATAAGCGCTACACACATGATTGTTCGCTGGGATCAGGTAGGATACTTCCCGATGAACGCATCCAGAAAAAACGACTTCCAGATTATCATCACCGATGGAAACGACCCTTTACTTCCTCCCGGAATTAATGTAGGGTATTGCTACGGACAAATGGAGTGGGCCAGTGGAGCGCCCATCACCTGGGGAAACCCTGCAACTGTTGGCGCCAACGAAGGAGACGGCACTTCCTTTATTCAGTTTGGACGCTTCGGAGATTCAACCTCAGTATACGATGGGCCTTATGGAAATCCGGATGGCATTCAATGGCTCAGCGATCAGCAGTTTTATTTTAATTCCTGCACCGACACCACTGCACCAAATGTTGAGCCCATCATCGTATCAAATCAATGTGATACTGTTCTCTTGTTTCCGGGCGATACCGTTCAGTATAACATGATGATACTCGCGGGTGATCCAAATCAGAACTCCTGGGCAAACTTCAGTATGGGCACCTTCAATGATTTTACTGTAACACCACTGAACACTCAAGGTCACCGAATGTACCTGATTGGCGTAAATACAACAGCCACCCTGAACAGTAACCTCAGCCTGGTAGTTGAAGCCTTTGATGATGGCAGTCCGGCAGCACAATTCTCCCGAACATATGAATTGATTGTTAATCCGTTAGTAACCGGAATAGGAACTGATAACCGGCAGAACTCAAAAGTTTTCCCTAATCCGGTCAACGATGTGCTGAATATCTCAGGCGTCTCGGGCAACAGCACCCTGCAGCTCACCGACCTGTCAGGAAAGCTTGTGCTGCAAAAAATTCAATCCGGTTCAGAAAATATCAGTCTGGATGTTTCTGCTCTCAACAAAGGGATTTTTCTGCTCAGCATCATCTCCGATCAGGCAGTTCAAAAACACAAAATCATCATTCAGTAAATCTCCGTATACTAAAGAAAATCATCCAATTTATCTACTCTTTATCCTGACCATGTTTCACGATCGAGGCTGCGATATTGTATAGCTTCAGCAAGATGTGCAGGTGAAATTTTTTCACTTGCATCGAGGTCTGCAATGGTTCTGCTTACTTTCAGAATGCTGTCATAAGCCCTTGCAGAGAGTCCGAGACGCTCCGTAGCTGTTTTGAGTAAACTTCGACCTGCATCATCAATTAGACAAATAGATTTAATTCTTCTTGCGCTCATGTGGGCATTGCAATAAACCCCCTCAACTTTAAGAAACCTTTGTGCCTGCCGCTCTCTGGCTGCAATGACACGATTTCTGACACTAACACTTCTTTCTCCTGCCACATCCCTTGACATCTCCGAAAATCCAACCGGAGTAACCTCCACATGCAAATCAATACGATCGAGCAATGGCCCGCTCAAACGATTCAGGTAACGCTGTACAATTCCGGGACCACATACACAATCTTTTTCGGGATGATTATAAAATCCACAGGGACAAGGATTCATAGCAGCGATAAGCATAAAACTTGCAGGATAATCAACACTGATGCGCGCTCTTGAAATGCTAATGCGCTTTTCTTCAAGAGGCTGACGCATCACTTCAAGCACAGAGCGTTTAAATTCAGGCAATTCATCGAGAAACAGCACACCATGATGCGCCAGAGATATCTCACCGGGCTGGGGTATGCCACCTCCACCAACAAGAGCCACATCACTAATGGTATGGTGAGGAGAGCGGAAGGGCCTTTGCGTAATGAGTGCCTGATTCTTTCCTACCTTACCTGCCACGCTGTGAATCTTGGTTGTCTCCAAAGCCTCTTCCAAAGTCAGTGGAGGAAGAATTGTAGAAAGGCGTTTGGCAAGCATACTTTTTCCGGCACCGGGCGGACCGATCATGATCACGTTATGACCTCCTGCCGCTGCGATTTCCAGAGCCCTCTTTATATTCTCCTGACCCTTGACATCGGCAAAATCGAGCTCCTGCTCCGATATACATTTTTCAAAAATTTCCCGGGGATCTGTTTCCACCAGCCGACCCGCGATCTGTCCTTCTATTAACTGCGCCACCTCTTTAAGATTAGAAACACCTACCACCTTAATATCTTCCACTATACCGGCTTCATCTGCATTTGCTTCGGGAAGAATGATGGTGTGAAAGCCCTCTCTGCGCGCCTGCATAGCAATAGGCAAAGCACCGCGAACCGGCAGAACACCGCCATCAAGACCGAGTTCGCCGAGCATCACAAATCCACTCAGATCAGGCGCATAGATTTGACCGTAACCGGCAAGAATGCCAATAGCAATAGGTAAATCATAACATGAACCCTCCTTCCTGATATCAGCAGGAGCGAGATTCACCACGATTCTTTTCATGGGAAAATCGAATCCGCTCTGACGTATAGCAGATTCTACACGGTGAGTACTCTCTTTCACAGCATTATCAGGCAAACCGACAATAAAAAACTTACTGGTTCCCTTTAACAAATCGACCTCCACAGAAATAGAAGTTGCGTTAACGCCATATACGGCACTGGCGAATGTTTTTACAAGCATTTTATTAATGATATGCAGCGAATATAATATACAAAAAGACTTTTGTCAAGCAAAAAAAAGGGAGGCCTTGCGGCCTCCCTGTCATTGAGGATATGGATTTCCTTATTTCTTTCTCTTGTTGCGCATGGTCTTTATTCCAAAACCTACACAACCGGCAACCAACAATCCGATTCCTCCATCGATGGGAAGTGGAGTTGGAGGTGGACTGGTAGGCTGAGCCATGAGACTTACCGATACCAGAACGAGGCCGGCAACAATAGCAATTGATTTACTTTTCATGATAGGAGATTATTTGATGAATACTTTTCTGGTAACGGGCTCTTTGGCACCGCTGATATTTGCGATATAGACACCTGCAGACACTTCAGGCACCTGAACACTGGTTTGACCGGGTGTTAGATTTACATTCTGATTGAACAGAAGTTTGCCACTCAGGTCGAATAGCTGGACGGATCCTCCAAAGCTCTCTTTGGTATTATTAAAGATGTGAAGCATTCCTTCAGCTCCGAAACAATCAAAACCATTGGATTCAATTGTTCCGACCATATCAACTACACCCATGTTTAGGAAGAAACGATTTTCAACAGGACCTTCAGGCAGCTCAACCTGATAGCTGAACGACTCATTAACCTCTATATTTTTACCCAGCAATTTATCGGTAAAAATTATACGAACACCATTGAAGTTGGTGAATTCGGCAGTATTAAAGGTGTAAACGCCGGCTTCTTTTGTAGCCACCTTAATAGGAATTTCGCGCTGTATTTCCTCATCAGACAGTTCCTTAATTGCAAGTGAAACGTTTTCTACGACCACCGAGATTAATGGATTTCTGTCAACCGGATTTGCAGATATTTTCTTGACATCTTTTTCCGGATTGTACGCTTCTTTACCCCCTTCAATAGTGTAAACAGCGAATTGGTCTTTTCCGTTAAATCCTTCAATATTCATCTTCAAAACCCTGTTAGGGCTTTCGGTGCGGTAGAAAGTTGACTGATTGCTGAGATGACGCACCGTATTGTTCATGATGAAATTACCACCAGCAGGTGTGCTGGTAGTCACACTAAATCCTTGGCCCAGATAAATGGTATCATTTAAACCAAAAGTACCTACTGTGCCGTTAAAATTTCCCCAGTTGTTATTGGTGGCAGACCATCCGTAATAAGCTGCCTGCAATGGCACCTGACCGGGAAGGTTACGAACCAGAGACCAGCG
Source organism: Bacteroidota bacterium (assembly GCA_041183145.1). Lineage (GTDB taxonomy): Bacteria > Bacteroidota > Bacteroidia > UBA4408 > UBA4408 > JBEGML01. The sequence continues at coordinate 3,939 of JBEGML010000332.1, forward strand.
GATTGGCGAAGGGTAAGGATTACCTACGAAGTGAATACCATTTAGTGTAGATGGAAGACTCAGCGAGAGCGGGCCATCATTAACCGGACCAACAACATCTGTTTGCCTGGCGAATAATGTCTGAAGATTTGAGAAAAAACCCATCATTGGATTTATGGTAACAGTATTGGCGCTTTCATACTGACTTTGAGGAGCCACATTGTTGTCGTCATAACCCCAGATAGTGGGATACACTGTTGCAGCCGGGCAGGTTGAACAATAGGTATAGGGGTAATCTCCTACAACAGGAAAATCATCGCTCCATGCGGTATTTGTGGTTAAGCCGCTCACTGCAGAAGACAACATTCTAGCAGGAGAATTACCAGCTCCAGATCCCGGAATAAAGCGATCAACAATCACATTTCCTGTAATTGTACCTGCAGAGGCTTTGATTATTCCCTGACGAGCAGAGTTGGATCCTAATCGCAGAAAACCGTTGCTGGCAAGAGTGCCTGCTTGTACATCAACTATGCCCCAGACCTGTACCTGTGAGGTAAAAGTGCTGGTAATACCTGTTCTGTTGTAAGTTAGATTATTAACTGCATTTGCAGTTGTTTTAAAGGATCCGAAACTAACTGAAGCAGGTTGAAAATCAAGATTGGCAAAATAATTACCGCTTGAATTAAAAGACCCTGAACCACTCAATGTGCCGGCAAAACTCCATGTTGCAGGAGCTGTAAACGTAACAAAACCGTTGTTTACAAGATCTGTAAGTGTTACATTCTTGTTGGTGTTTACATTAACACTGGTATTGATTACAGCCTTACCGCCATTAACTGTAACGAAAGTAATGTTACCCGTTCCGGTTCCATTGAGTTGCTGAGTAGTGACATTCTGGAAATTAATATTTCCTGAACCACAGCCAATAGAAATCGGGTTCGCTGAATTATTAGTAATACCTCCGCGAATATTAACCGCGGTAATTCCCGCGCCTGTAAGGGTAAATTGCCCTGCAGCTGAAATGGTCATGAGACCAAAGGTGAAAGCTCCTGTATTTGCCACACTGATAGGGGCTCCGATGGTGAGATTACCATAGGTTCTTCCGGTAACATCGAATCCGCTTGAGGTATTCCAAACCTGATTACTTCCGGCCTGATAAACTACCACAGAAGAAGGGGCTGTTCTCTGAAATGGATTATCTCCATTATTGTGGGTGTAAGTTGAACCTGATTGAAAAACAATAGAATTGGCGGTTGCTCCAGTTGAACCAAATGGTGCGCCTGAGTAATTTGCTAGGGTGGTGCAGTTTGAACCGGTCCTGAATTGTACGGCACTGGCTGCTACAGCAGTTATCCTGTTTGTAGTTGCAAGTTCAACAGTACCGGAAATGCCTGCAGTAGCGC
>JBEGML010000333.1:0-2900 GCA_041183145.1 Bacteroidota bacterium
ATCGCATGTGATGGAAACAGGCTATCTGAATTACACCCTGCGACAGCCTATTGGCGTTGTGGCTTGTATTTCACCCTGGAACCTGCCGCTATATCTTTTCACCTGGAAAATCGCTCCGGCCATCGCAGCCGGCAATTGTGTGGTGGCCAAACCCTCTGAGATAACCCCCATGACCGCATTTTTGCTCAGCAAAATCTGTCAGGAAGCCGGTCTGCCAAAAGGGGTGCTGAACATCATACATGGCTATGGTCACAAAGCAGGCAATGCGCTGATTAATCATCCCGGCATCAAAGCAGTCTCCTTTACCGGAGGAACTAAAACAGGTGAGCATATCGCCACACAACTTGCACCTAAATTCAAAAAACTTTCTCTTGAATTAGGCGGCAAAAATCCCGTCATCATTTTCGAAGATTGCGATTTCGAAAACATGATTAAAGAGACCGTGAGAAGTTCCTTTAGCAATCAGGGACAGATCTGTTTGTGCGGTTCCAGAATTTTTGTTCAGCGCAGCATATACGACAAGTTCAAAACAGCATTTGTCGAGAAAGTCAGGCGCATAAAACCTGGCAATCCGCTCAGCACGGATACCAAAATGGGAGCCTTGGTTTCTTCGGCGCACCTTGAAAAGGTAAAAAGCTATATCAGTCTGGCACAGCAGGAAGGAGGAGAAATTCTCTGCGGAGGAAACAGTCCAGAAATGCCTGCTGAACTCAGTAGAGGCTACTACCTGAATCCAACCGTCATCGAAGGACTCAGTGCAGGATGCAGAACCAATCAGGAAGAAATATTCGGACCTGTAGTAAGCATCATGCCCTTCGATAGTGAAGAAGAAGCGCTTGGCATGGCGAATGGTATTGGTTATGGACTGGCCTCAGTCATCTGGACAGAAAATCTGAGCAGAGCGCACCGAGTAGCCGCGAAACTCGAGTCGGGCATAGTATGGATCAATTGTTGGCTGGTTAGAGATTTAAGAACCCCTTTCGGGGGCATGAAAAATAGTGGACTTGGCCGTGAGGGAGGCTTTGAAGCCTTGCGTTTTTTTACCGAACCCAAAAATGTTTGCCTCAGAATTGAGCCCGGAGCGCATGAGGTGAATCAATGATTTTACTATCTTTGTGACACAAAATCGTTGGGGATATAGCTCAGTTGGCTAGAGCGCTACAATGGCATTGTAGAGGTCGTGGGTTCGACTCCCATTGTCTCCACCACAATAAAGAGGGCTGTCAATAAGACAGCCTTTTTTATTTCTCTCAATTTAGTTTGCGCAACAGCCAATTGAACTCCCACGCTTTTCCTTATCTTTAAACCTAGATGGCCATTCTGCTTCTTCTCATAGGATATGCATTGGCTGCCCTGGCCGGACTTTCACTGGGCCTGATTGGCAGCGGTGGCTCCATTCTCACCATTCCCATCCTACATTACTTCATGGGCCTCTCATCCGATGAGGCTACCACACACTCGCTCTTCATCGTAGGAATATGCGCACTATTCTCCCTGCTGATCAGCAAGAATAAACCTCCACTCAAATCTATGCTCCTGAGCGCGGTTTTGCCCTCGGTTGTAGGAGTTCTTCTGGCGCGTCGTGTGGTTTTCCCAGCTATTCCTGCTCAAATACAGCTCCCCTATACTTCCTTGATGAAAGACCAAATCTTTATGGTCGTATTTGCCGTTCTAATGCTTTTTGCTTCTTTAAAAATGATCAGGCATCAGACACCAATCGGCAGGATATCTGAAGGTCAGTCATCACGGTTCGCCTTTGCGTTGACGATGCTCGGAACAGGCTTTCTAACCGGAATGCTGGGTGCCGGCGGAGGCTTTTTAATCATTCCGGCATTGGTGCTACTGCTCAGACAAAAAATGGAAGATGCGGTAATCACCTCACTCGCTATTATTTCCCTCAATACTCTTATGGGTTTCAGCTCCGATATGCTCTCGGGAATAAGCGTGAATTGGTCGCTATTGCTGCTCTTTACCTTACTCAGCATCGCCGGAGCATACCTAGGTATCAAACTCAGAAAATCCATAAAACCCGAAAAACTAAAAGCCGGCTTCGGCTGGTTCATACTTCTCACCGGCACAGCGATTATCCTGAAAGAGTTACTCTAAATTTTGCGAACTTTGTACATTATCGGGATTAGCATTTTCGATAGTACGCACCTAAAATAACTACCTATGAAGGTTGAACAGATTTATACCGGCTGCCTGGCTCAGGGAGCATACTATATCGCAAGTGAAGGCGAAGCCGCCATCATCGATCCTCTAAGAGAAACATCTCCCTATCTGGCAAGGCTTGAAAAAGATGGTGTGAAACTCAAATATATCTTCGAAACCCACTTTCATGCCGACTTCGTGTCTGGGCATCTTGATCTCAGTAATAAAACAGGAGCGAAAATCATCTATGGGCCAAATGCAGACTGCAGCTTCGACTGCATCAATGCCAAAGATGGAGAGGTGTTCAAGATAGGGAAGCTGAAAATAAAAGTGCTGCATACTCCAGGACATACCATGGAAAGTACCACCTATCTGTTGTTGGATGAGCAAGGAAAAGAGTATTGCATCTTTTCTGGTGACACCCTGTTCATCGGAGATGTTGGTAGGCCAGATCTGGCGCAGAAATCAGCCAGTCTCACTCAAGAACAACTGGCAGGCATACTATTCGATTCTCTGCGCAATAAACTTATGACATTGCCCGATGAGGTCATCGTATATCCGGGCCATGGCGCCGGAAGCGCATGCGGAAAAAACATGAGCAAAGAAACGGTTTCCACCATCGGACAACAGAAAGCAAGTAACTATGCTCTCAGGGCAGGCATGAGCAAAGAAGAGTTCATCAAAGAAGTCACGGATGGATTGTTACCACCTCCACCTTATTTCGGCTTTAACGTAGCCATGAATAAAAA
>JBEGML010000334.1:0-2599 GCA_041183145.1 Bacteroidota bacterium
GAAAATTGCTGTTGCAAAAATGGCAGGAAATAGAAATCTGAAGTTTTTATAATAGGCAACTTTTTTGTCGAAACTCAGAATAAGAGGTCCACAAAAAGTAAAGAGGTCAAGTATAAGATAAACAGGGAAGCCCTTCATTTAGATACCTGGTTGTTGAGACTGAAATATCTTAATGGAACAATCAGCATACCGAAGTTCTCTCCTTCTTCCTTACCCAAGTGCTTGTGATGAATTTTATGAGCACGACGGATACCCAGAACGTAGCGGTTATTCCAGTTACGGAAAAGTTTAAAACGTTGATGAATAATAATATCATGTATAAAAAAATAGGCCAATCCGTAAAGCGCTATGCCGATGCCTATAAATAATCTGAAATCATCATACATGATGCCCGTCATGAAACAATAAGCGCTGGGAATGGCGAAAATCAGAAAAAAAGAATCATTCTTTTCGAAAAACCCTTCATGGCCCTGGTGGTGATCTCTGTGCAAATACCACAAGAATCCATGCATGACATATTTGTGGGTGAACCAGGCAACAAATTCCATTGAAAAAAATGTGGCCAGAACAATGAGAGAGGGAATCAAATAGTTCATAATTTTTAAACAAAAATCAGAGAAAAAAGTTTAGCGAACACAGAATCAGGAAAAATAGAAACATCATCAAAAAAACCGGCGCTCCAAGAGGGTTTCTTGTATTGATTTCCAGCTGCCTCCCGAAATAGTGGAAAAGCAGCCCAATCATGAACCAGGCAATGTAGTTTTTCAGGGGCACCTGTAAATGATCGAAATACCAAAAATGATAGACTGGAGCCACTTGTTCTATCAGGAAATCCAGCAAGGTCATAGCAAATGCACCCGCCACAGAACGGCCGAAGTCAGAGAGCGGCAAATAGTCTGAAATAGCCATAGTACAAAGAACCATTATTAACCAGTTGACACCAATAATAAGTGGAACACCACCGAGTTTTACACCCAATGCATGCCCGTATTGATAGGCACCAAAAATCTTTCCTGTTTTGACGCCTGCAATTTCCACAGCCAATCCTGCCACAACTACAAGTAAAATAAACCTTGAGAAGCTGGCATCTTTCTGCGGCGCGAACCAAAGTAAAATCAACAAGGTAAGAGCAAGGTGAAATGGCGTCAGACTCTGAAAAAGAGCAGGATTAATAATCATTCCTACCGTACCGACTACAAAAAATATAGTCAAAAAAACAATGGCGTAAAGTGGGCGAATTCTTTCCATTAACTGATGTCCTCCTGAATACATTTTGCTACGATTTCCGCCGACCTCAGACATAAGGGTATTCCTCCACCGGGATGAACACTTCCTCCGCAAAAGTATAGTCCGCTTATTCGTGAGGAAAAATTGGGATGTCTCAGGAAAGCTGCATACTTGCCATTGGAGGCATTTCCATAAAGTGCACCGCGAAAAGAACCTGTAAGTTCTTCAATGCCTGGTGGCGTCCATACCCTTTCTGCCTGTATGAAAGGAGAAATATCAATTCCAAGAATTCGGCTGAGTTTAGCCTTAACAGCGGCTCGGCTTTCATTCAGCGCCGTATCCCAATCCTGACCAACATGGTTTGAAGCGTTCACCATGACAAACCAGTTTTCACATCCTGCGGGTGCATCAGTGGGTACCTCTTTAGACGTAATGTTAATGTAAACGGTTGGGTCGTGATGTGCCCCTTTGCCGTCTGATATATGTGAAAACTCTCCCTTGTAATCATCGGAAAAGAAAATATTATGCAAGCCAAGCTCAGCAAATGTTCTGTTTACTGCCCAATAAAACACCAATGCTGATGAGGACTTTTCCTGCCTGAGCAGCTTCTCAGGAGCCTTATAATTTTTAAGCAGTTCACGATAAGTAAACCAAATATCCATATTACTGACCACCACATCCGAATCAAAAAATTGTTCGTTGTCTGATCTCACACCAACCACCCTATCGCCTTCATGAATAATTTCTTTTGCTCTTGAAGAGAAGTAAAATTCTACTCCCAAATCTTTGGCCAGACCAAAGACTGCCTTTGTGATATCACCCATCCCGTTTTCAGGAATAAAAGTACCGATGCCATGCTCCAGGTGAGGAATAATATTCAAAGTAGCGGGGGCGCGGTAAGGGTCAGATCCGTTATAGGTTGCAAAACGATCGAAATACTGTATGAGCTGTGGACTTTTGAATGCTTTACGATGAGATTGATGCAGATTGCCGGTTATTCCCATACGCCAGGAGTTTAGCACCGCATTGAATGTGTGTCGTTTTAGAAGATGAGCGGGACGATGGAGGCTAATTTCAAGGAAAACAGGAGAAAGATTTTTAAACAAAAACTTAGAATGCTCGAGCAAATCAAAGAAGGCATCGGCATCTTCAGGAAAACTACTTTCAAGCTCCCGACGCATTTTTTCCAAAGAGGAATAAGCGATAAATTTTTTTCCTCCCTCATAAAAATAACGGCAAGACTCATCGAGTCTTTTATATCTGAAATCATCCTTAGGATTTCTACCGCACAAAAGGAACAAATCGTCAACAAGCGAGGGCATGGTAAACAACGAGGGGCCTCTGTCAAAACGATATTCACCCAGATTAAACG
>JBEGML010000335.1:0-4684 GCA_041183145.1 Bacteroidota bacterium
TGTGGCTTGCTTTATTATTTTTGTGGCATGTTCAGACTTAAACTCGCTACAGACCCCCGTTGGGTAAGTATTGTAGAGGCCAACATTCCTGAAATTCTCACAGATCATGCATGGTGCGAGCAAAAGGCAGCTTCGAATGCCATTTCCATGGTGGTAAACTATCCTCAGTATCCCGAAATGGTTTCTGCTTTGCTTGATTTAGCCAAGGAGGAGCTCTCGCATTTTGAGCGTGTACATGAACTTATAGTTAAGCGGGGATACACTCTGGGCTATGAGCGAAAAGACCCTTACGTCAATGATCTCCGTAAGTTCATACGCGCCGGGCAGTCTAAGGAAAGGCAGCTTCTCGACCGATTGCTTGTGGCAGCGATGATTGAAGCACGCTCTTGTGAGCGTTTCCGGGTGCTTTCAGAAAACATGGCTGATACCGAACTGGCAGCTTTTTACCGCGAACTTATGATTTCAGAGGCCAATCATTACACTCTGTTTATCTCCTTCGCGAGGAAATATGTTCCCGGTGAAGATGTTGACGCACGCTGGCAGCAGATGTTAGACTTTGAGGCAGACATCATGCAGTCATACGGTAACAGGGAAACGGTACACGGATGAGCGCTTGCAGGGTACTTTTCCTGATGCCATATCCTTTGCACGAGGCACCAAGCCAGCGTTTCCGCTTTGCTCAATACCTTGATGCCATGGAAAAAGCAGGCATGTACTACGAGTGCCACAGCTTTCTTACCGATCGCGCATGGTCATTGTTATACAGGCCCGGACGTTTTTTCCGAAAGTTCCTGAGTATTGCAAACGGCTTCCGCCGGCGCATCACACTCATGTTGCGTTTGCATGAATTTGATTATGTTTTCATTCACCGTGAAGCCTCGCCAATGGGGCCGCCGATATTTGAATTTTTCATTACGCGCATCGCGAAGAAAAAGGTCATCTTCGACTTTGATGATGCCATTTGGCTGCCGAACTACTCCGAATCAAATAGGTTTTTTGCTTTTCTGAAAAGACACCGCAACAGCATAAACACCATGAAGTGGGCATGGAAGTTGAGCTGCGGAAATGACTATCTCTGCCGTTTTGCCTCTCAATACAACCCAAATGTGGTGTATAATCCAACCACTATAGATACAGAAAACTATCACAACCGTTTGAGTATGGGCAGGGCAGGGCGCTTTGTGATTGGTTGGACGGGCTCGCATTCTACCACACGCTATCTGAAGATGCTGGTGCCTGTGCTTGAGCGTTTGGAGCGGGATTTTGATTTTGATTTTATAGTTATCGCCGACCTTCCGCCCGATATCAGGCTGAGGTCGCTCATATTCAGACCCTGGCGTAAAGAAACTGAGATTGAAGATTTATTGAGTTTCACCGTAGGACTAATGCCTTTGCAAGAGGATCCGTGGTCGGAAGGCAAGTGTGGCTTCAAAGCGCTCCAGTATATGTCTTTAGGTATTCCTGCCCTGGTATCGCCGGTGGGAGTAAATTCCCGTATTGTGGATCATGAAGTAAACGGCTTTATTTGTCGCACCGAGAAAGATTGGGAGCAAGCTCTGCGTCTGATGATGCAGAATGAGCAACTTAGGGAGCGCCTCAGTCGTGAGACCAGAAAGAAAATCATAAGCCATTACAGTGTTCTGTCGAACAAAGAGAATTTCCTTTCGTTATTCAGACCGAATTAATCACCTTTGTAACAATTAAAAAAGCATGAAACGTACACCATTTTACGATATCCATGTGGCACTTGGTGCCAAGATGGTTCCCTTTGCCGGCTATGATATGCCTGTGCAATATTCAGGTATCACTGAAGAACATAACGCTGTAAGGCAGGCTGCAGGCATGTTTGACGTCAGTCACATGGGCGAGTTTATTCTGAAGGGGCCGCATGCACTTGATCTTGTTCAGAAAATAAGCTCCAATGATGCTGCGCTGCTCACAGACGGCAAGGTGCAGTATTCCTGTATGCCGAATGACAACGGAGGCATTGTTGATGACCTGCTTGTTTACAGACTCGATGCCGAAACCTACATGCTGGTGGTGAATGCTTCCAACATTGAAAAAGACTGGAACTGGATCAGCCGTCACAACGAATGGGGAGTAGAAATGAAAGATATTTCTGACAGAACAGCCCTGCTCGCCGTTCAGGGTCCTGATGCCGCGCGTTTGCTGCAGAAACTTACCACTGAGGATCTCAACGCAATCAGCTACTACACCTTTCGCCGCGGCACTTTTGCCGGTGTTAACAATGTCATTATTTCTGCCACCGGGTATACCGGAGCCGGAGGATTTGAGTTGTATTTTGATGAGCAGCATGCTTCTTCAATCTGGAACGCCATCATGGAAGCGGGCAAACCTTATGGCCTCATGCCTGCCGGGCTGGGCTGCAGAGATACCCTTCGCCTTGAGATGGGTTTTTGTTTGTATGGCAATGACATAGATGATACCACTTCGCCAATAGAGGCAGGATTGGGATGGATTACAAAATTCACCAAAGATTTCGTTAACCGTGCAGCTATTGAAGAGCATAAGAAAAATGGAACAGCGCGTAAACTGGTTGGATTTAAAATGCTTGAGCGCGGTATTCCCCGTCACGATTACCCGATAACAGATGCTTCAGGAGCTGTGATTGGCAAGGTAAGCAGCGGTACCCAGAGTCCGACTTTGAAAGAGGCCATCGGTATGGGTTACGTTGCAAGTGCATACAGCAAAGCCGGCTCAGAAATTTTTATTGATATCAGAGGGAAAGCCATAAAAGCCGAAGTTGTAAAAATTCCTTTTCTGAAAAGCTGATGCCCGGGGTTCAGGTTTGTTATACCCCTTTGCAGTATCCGCTCTTCAGAAATGATGAAGACATTGTAGTGGTGATTGACATACTCAGGGCAACATCAGCCATGGTTACTGCAATTGCACACGGTGCAACCGGTGTAATTCCTGTTTCCAGAACCGAAGAGGCCAAAGCCTTGGAGGGTAAAGGCTATATTTTGGCCGCCGAGCGTGATGGCAGAATTGTGGAAGGATTTGACCATGGGAATTCACCCTTTTCATTCATGGGTGAGGCTATAAAAAACAAAACTCTTGTGTTATCAACTACCAATGGTACGCAGGCTATTGAAGTTGCCAAAAATTCTTTTGCTTTGATTGCAGGTGCTTTCATTAATCTTCATGCGGTGAGTGAATGGTTGAGCAGGCAGGGCAGGGGAGTGCTCTTGCTTTGTGCAGGATGGAAGAATAAGTTTAATCTTGAAGATTCTATTTTTGCCGGAGCTGTATCGGAGTATTTGCTTGGTAATGGATTCGATACAGACTGCGATTCAGTTCGGGCCTCTGTGCATTTGTGGAAACACTCCCGTCATGATTTAAATGGCTTTCTGGAGGACTCCTCTCACCGCAATCGTCTTGGAAGACTTGAATTGAAGAAAGATATCGAATACTGTTTGCAGACAGATATTACCGAGGCCATTCCTATACTTAAAGATAACATACTGGTTAAACTGGACTGATAATAATGCGGTACATTAAAGCTGATAATCCGCTAGAAAATCCTGCCGTTTACCTGCAGAATTTTAACTTTTACCACAATAAAAATATGATCGACATTGATTGGTTATTTTACAAATTAGTTTATATTCATAATTTATATTATATATGATTTTGTTATTCCGTAAGTTGCTTTTATTTGTTTTTTGTATGCTTCCGTTAACCGGAATCTGGTCATGGGGTTTTTACGGTCATCAGCGCATAAACAGGTTTTCAGTTCTTGTTCTGCCTACTGAGATGTCAGCTTTCTACAAGAAACACATTGAGTTTATCACTGAGCATGCCGTAGATCCGGATAAACGCAGGTATTCTGTTCCTGAAGAGGGAGCAAGACATTACATTGATATTGATCATTACGGTGCTGATCCTTTCAACGCGGTTCCGAGAGAATGGTACAAGGCTGTAAAGAAATTTTCTGAAGATACTTTGCAAGCCTACGGCATTGTTCCATGGCATATTGAAAAGATGATGAAGAGATTGACAGAGGCATTCAGGCAGGAGAATTTAGACCGTGTGCTTCAGTTATCTGCTGAACTTGGGCATTACGTAGGAGATGCGCATGTTCCTTTGCATACAACAGAAAATTATAATGGTCAGCTTACGAATCAGAAAGGGATACATGGTTTCTGGGAATCACGCTTGCCGGAATTATTTGCTGAGGAGTATGATTATTTTGTTGGACGTGCCACCTATATTGAGGACCCGCTTGGGCTTGCATGGGAGACTGTACGTGCAAGTCATCTCGCCGTTGACAGCGTATTGAAATTCGAAGCAATGTTGAATGATAAATTTGACCGTGACAACAAGTATACTGTCGAGAACCGCGGAGCAATGAATATGAAGACTTATTCACGCGATTATTCAGCTGCCTACCACAAGATGCTTGACGGCATGGTGGAGCGGCGTTTGCGATCTTCCATTCTTGTTACCGCGAGTTTATGGCTTACGGCCTGGGTGAATGCCGGGCAGCCTGATTTGCAGCGCTTTGATGACAGGCAGGTGAGTGATTCGCTCAGGCTTGCGCGCAAGGCAGAAGATGAGTTATGGAAGACCGGGCGCTTAGCGGCTCCGGAGCGCGGACATGCCGACTGAAGGTAGTAGGTAAAATCTGTTGATAAGTTTATTTTATTTTATTTTCTAATTT
>JBEGML010000336.1:0-8069 GCA_041183145.1 Bacteroidota bacterium
GGAAAGGCACTAAAGAGCAGTGCGCCGGGAAGCATGTCTGAGAAGGGTTTCAGGATGCCTGACACACGTTCTGACTTGCATAAACTCTGGAAGGCTTGCCTGAGTTGAAACACCTTTTGCGGGAATTTTTTTTCTTCCTGCCAGCGTAACCATTGCTGCATGCGCTCAGCAATATCGGAGTAACGCTCTTTGCCCATGAAATCTTTTTCCTGCAGAAAGGCGGCCAGGAAAATGGCCCATGTTTTTTCATCTTCTTTGTTGCAGCTCTGTATCATGTGTGCAAGGCGTGGATGAAGGGCAGAGCCTTGCATGCGCCGGCCTGTTACACTGATCTTTCCGTTCTCGGTAGCCCCCAGTTGTTGCAGCAGTTTCTCTGCGTTTATCACGGCGAGTTTGGGCGGTGCACTCACCCAGGGTAAGGACTGAATATCATGTTCACCCATGGCCATGAGGTCGAGTAGTAAAGGGGCGAGATCGGCCTCGGCGATTTCGGGCAAGCGATGTGGCTTCATCAGATGCTCGGCTCTCTGTGCCCATAAGCGATAACACACACCTGCTGTGGTACGTCCGGCGCGGCCTTTGCGCTGCTCTGCCGTATCGAGTGTAGAAGGCTCTGTCACGAGGCGGCTGAGTCCGGTTTTTGCATCGAAGCGGCTGAGTCTGGAATATCCGCTATCGATCACTACGCGCACACCTTCAATGGTGAGAGATGTTTCAGCAATAGAGGTGGAGAGGATGACTTTTCGCTTACCTGTGGGATGAGGTTTGATGATTTTTTGTTGTTCAGAGAAGGGCAGGTCTCCATATAAAGGCAGGATGTCTGCTGAGACGGAATCCAGCAATTCAGCGGCTTTCATGATATCGCCGCTGCCGGGCAGGAAGCACAGGATATCGCCTTGTTCTTCACGAAGGGCACGCAACACGCAGGAGGCGATGTTTTCGGCTATACTTTTTTCTGTGGGCGGTTCAACATAGCGCACTTCAACAGGGAACATTCTTCCCTGTGCTTTAATCATCACGGCGTGTTGCAGAGCTTTCATCAGGCTATCTTCTGCCAGCGTAGCCGACATCACCAGGATGCGGAGGTCGGGTCTGAGCAGGGCTTGTATCTTCAGGGCGAGAGCCAGGCCGGTGTCGGCTTGCAGGCTGCGTTCATGAAACTCGTCGAAGATGAGCAAGCCAGCCTCTTCGAGCAGGGGGTCAGATACCAGCATGCGGGTGAGGATTCCTTCGGTGAGAACTTCCAGGCGCGTTTGCGGACCGGATACTGATTCGAAGCGAATACGATAGCCTATGCTTTCACCGGGCGATTCCCCGAGCAGTTCAGCCATACGCACGGCGACGCTTCTTGCGGCAAGCCTTCGGGGCTCGAGCATGAAAATCTTTCTATCGTTCAGCCAGGATTCACCCAGTAGTTCAACAGGCAGTGCAGTAGATTTTCCGGCCCCCGGGGGCGCACTCAGCACGATTCTGTTGTGCTGCCTGAGGGCTTCTTTCAATTCTGGTATGATGGCCGCAACCGGAAGATTTTGCATGGCTTAAACATAAGAAATGTTTCAGCGCGATGCATCGCGCTGAAGTGCGTTGGGGATGTATCGCCCTGAAGTGCGTTGGGGATGTATCGCCCTGAAGTGCCTGGCCCGATGCTAAAGCATTAGGTCGAAGATTTATCGCGTTCGCGATTGTTTGTCGCTGCACGACGAATTGCACTTTTTTAAAGCACGACGAATTGCACTTTTTTAAAGCACGAAGCATCGCGCTTTATTTTTTGCGCGAAGCATCGCGCAACGACCATTTTGCTGGATTGTTGAGGATATAACGACTGATACGCTCAAATGCCCCATCGTTGCGGATAATATGTTCATAATACAATTTTTGCCAGTTAAATGCCATCTGATTTTTCCGTGCCCACATCGTGACGGCTGATTTATAACCACGCATCACCGAGGCCAGATTTTTGGATTGAAATTTAAATGAATTGGCCTCAAATGGCTTATCTTCATTAAAGGCATTTTTGCCAATTATCAGGATAGCATGAAAATGATCCGGCATTACCACGAATTCGCCCAGTTCCAAATTCATGTCGGGTCGAAGCAATGGAGTTTTTAACCACTCATCATGCGCCACCTTACCCAATTCTGACAAATGCATGATTCCTTTATGGATTTTCCCGAAATAAGGAATTCTGTTTTGGGTACAAAGCGTGATGAAATATCTTCCCTCCCGGCTGTAATCATAAGTCTGTAATCGAATAGTATTGATTCCCTGTTTATGCATATTTATTATCGAATAAAATTAAGGGCTGCAATATAGTGACCAACTCCACTTTTCCCAACAAATCCTCTCATTCCCCCGAAAAAAATATTTTCCAAGATCTCCAATAATCCACTACACCCTCCGTACTTTTGTTGGAGTATTACCCAAACCCATCCATGCGTCATTTCCTAATTTTTCTATCGCTGTTCTTGCTGTTTGTTTCCTGTAACATCGGCAAAAAAGTAAAACTGGTTCACCATAATTTTGAAGATGAAATAGAACTGCAGCAAAATCTGCTTTTTTCCTTTTCGCACGACCTTGCCCCGGATTCCATGGTTAACCAATGGGATACCAATGCTTACGTGCACATACGTCCGGCTGTAAAAGGCCTCTTCAAATGGATTTCTAAGCGCGACCTTATCTTTTCGCCTGAATCCGGATTTCTGCCCGCCACCAACTATTCTGCCGTCTTTTCACCGGACCTGACCAAGCGTATTCCTGCGGGCTTTTCTCTGGAGAATACGGAAAAATTCAGCTTCCACACGCCTTATCTGGAGTGCGTGCTGGCAGAGGCCTTATGGATGCCCTCTGCCTCCGGAGCCTCTGGTAAAGCACTTGCGGTAAATCTGCGATTCAACTACACCGTAGATCCTCAAACTATAAAGAAATATATAGTATTAAAAATAGATAATAAAAATACAAACTTTCGCATGCACACCTCTGAACAGGGTGAAGAGCAACAGCTGCGTGTTGAGGGACTGGATTTTTCTGCTGACCGCAAGCTTAATCTAAGCCTTACCCTTTTGAAGGATTGTCCTACACTGGCCGGGCCGGGTAAGACAGCTATGGATCAGACGCTGACCTTCTCCTGCGAGGCTCCCGGCAATCTGGTGATCCATCGTGCCGAAGCCACATTCGAGGGCACCGACCCTGTCATCAGTCTGTTCAGCAATCAGGCCATCAGCACCGAGCAACCCCAAAAATGTATTCAGCTTGAGCCGGCTATGCCATTTGAGCTTTCTCATACTACTTCGGGAATTCAAATTAAAGCAGCCTTTGTCCCTGGTTTGTCTTATCAGATTCTTGTCAGCAAAGAGCTCAAAGGCTTTACCGGAAAATCTATGGCCAACGATTTCAATCAAATGGTTTCTTTTGGCGAATTGGAGCCTTCTGTGAGTTTTGTGAACGGACGCGGACAGTACCTCTCCTCTCAGGTGGCACCCAATCTCGCGGTCAATATCACCTCTGTGAAAGAGGTGCATCTCACCATCACCCGTATCTATGAGAACAACATCCTCCCTTTTCTCCGCAACCGAAGATACATGAGTTATGACTATCAGACAGGATCATACGGAACACCAAGCTATCAGACCTACGGTCTTGATGAATACGGAGATCAGCTCACCGACCGAATATATCAGGTAAGAGATTTACCCAAGGTAAAAGGCAGGCATCTGCTGAACTTTCAGATTGACAAGGACCCCGATTTTAAAGGGGTTTATGTAGTTGAAGTGGCAGATGAATCTCAACGCTGGCTCAAGGCGGTAAAGCTGATTGCCGTCTCCGATGTGGGCATCATTGCCAAGAAAGGACGAGATGAAATTTTTGTTTTTGTCAATAGTCTCAAGACCACCGATGCGGTGTCTGGCGCTTCCGTTTCTTTTTACACCTACCACAATCAGTTGCTCAAAACTTTGAACAGCAATGCCGAGGGGGTGGTGAGTTTAAATATTGACCCACAGCCCGCACCGGGCAAAGCCCTGGAATTGATTACAGTGCGCAAGGGTCAGGATTTTAATTTCCTTCATTTAGGTGACAGCAGAGTAGAAGACAGTAGAAGCGATGTTGGCGGACGGCGGGAAATCAGCGGTGGCTACATGGCCTTCCTCTACGGAGATCGTAACCTTTATCGTCCGGGTGAAAAGGTGGTGGTGAACACCATCATTCGCAACAAAGAAAAAGCGCCCGTTTCAGCCATGCCATTTCGCATAAAAATAAAATCACCCAATGGCAGCGTGTTTCGTGAGTTCAGCAAGAAGACCGGCACACAGGGCGCAGCAGACATCAGCTTCGATATGCCCGAATCTGCCATCACCGGAACCTGGTTTGCAGAGGCATGGTCTGCCAATGGCATTCTCCTTGAAACCTATTCCTTCAGCGTGGAAGAGTTCATGCCCGAACGGCTCTCTGTGAAGTTAAAGCTTGACAAGGAATCCTATCAGGCAAAAAATAATGCCACTCTTTCTGTAGAAGCCATGAACCTCTATGGCACACCGGCCGCCTCCAGAAACTACGATATCTCTTATTATGCAAATCCTCAAACCTTCAGTTCAACCGCCTTTCCCGATTACTCTTTTTCCCTGTCTATTCCCGATTTTGTGAATCTCAGTTCCAACGATCGCAGTGGCAGCACCGATGCAGAAGGAAAAGCCAAAGAGGAATTTTCCTTATCCGATTACGAGGGAATAGGTCTTATTCAAGCAGAGTTCTTCTGTGCCGTGTTCGATGAAAATGGACGTTCGGTGAACCGCCGTATTTCTGCACCTCTGCATACTCAGGATCGTTATGTTGGCATTGGTGAGATTCCGGGCTATGTCGGTGTCGGTGAACGGGTAGGCATTCCCCTCATCATGGTAAATGCTCAGGGCAAGGCTATCAATGGTAAGGCTCAATTGAAAGTCATCAACCGTGAGTGGCACTCGGTGATTGAGCGCTCAGACGATGGCACCTTCCGATATGTTTCTCAGAAAAAAGAAACAGAGGTTTTGAATCAGGAGGTTGTTTTAGGTTTGAAAGGTCATGAAATCGCCTTCTATCCACGCATTTCCGGTGAATACGAAATCAGGGTGCAGATTGAGGGTTATGATTCCTGGTTAACGGCAGGATTTTATTCATACGGAAGCGGTGCCACAACCAATACCGCTTTTGAAGTTAATCCTGAAGGACAAGTGCTGATTGAACCCGATAAGCAAGAATACGAAGCAGGAGAGAAGGCTAAAGTATTATTCAAAACACCCTTTTCAGGAAAGATGCTGGTGACGCTCGAATCAGACAAAGTGATTCGTCATTACTATCTTAAAACAGAAAAGAAAAGTGCCTTCCTTGAAATTCCGCTCGATGCCTCTATGCTACCGAATGTATATGTTACTGCAACGCTTTTCCGCGCAGTGGATGACGGAAGCAATCCGCTTTGGGTAGCACATGGTTTTATTCCGCTCAAGATAAAATCAAAAGCCACTGAATTACCGCTGAAGATTCTTGCCTCCGCTTCTTCTGGTTCCAATACCAAACAGACCATTCGTATTCAAGCGGGTGGACTAAGTGATGTGGAGCTCAGCATCGCTGTAGTTGACGAAGGCATTTTACAAATGAAGCATTATGAAACACCCAATCCGCATGCATTCTTTTATCAGAAGCGTGCCCTGGAGGTGAGTACACACGACATGTATAAATGGGTGCTGCCTGATTTGAAATTACGTCGCTCCAGTACAGGTGGCGACGGATACATGATGGCACGCCGTATGAATCCATTCGGAAACAAACGCATCGATCTCGTCGCGTTCTGGAGCGGCGTGGTGAAGACTAATGCTTCTGGTGAAGCAGTGTATGAAATTCAGATTCCTCAGTTTGCAGGAGATCTGCGTATTATGGCCTGTGCCTGGCAAAACAATAAATTCGGGAGCGCAGAGGCACATATGAAAGTCGCTGATCCTTTGATTGTGAGTGCAGGGATTCCTCGCTTTATAAGTCCTGCCGATAAGTTCGAGATGCCCGTTACGCTTTCCAACACCACCAAAAAGGATATGAATGTTGAGGTACGTATGTTGCTGGAAGGACCACTTGAATCTAAGGAGGGAGGCATGCGCAGTGTTCGTGTCCCCGCAGGTAAGGAACAGCGTTTGATGTATAACCTTGGTGCTTTATCTTCACCCGGATTGGCATCGATACGTATCGAGGCGAATGCAGGCGGGAAAAAATACAGTGAATTTACACGCCTCACCGTGCGACCTGCAGCAGGTCTGGTCAAAGAAACCGACAATGGCATGATTCCGGCCGGAGGCAGTCGTGAGCTCAGGTTTAATGGCAGTTATTTACCCGGCACCTTAGAGAGTGACATGCTGCTCACAGGAAATCCCGCCGGTGAACTCGGTCACCTGCTCGATCAGCTGGTGGAATATCCGCATGGCTGTCTGGAGCAAACGATTTCTGTGGCCTTTCCTCAGCTTTATGTGGCTGACTTATTGAAGACCGAATCAGCAGTAAGAGCAAGAGCCGGCGATCCTGTTCAGCATATTAAGGCTGCTATTAAAAAAGTTGAAAGTATGCAAACTTACAATGGTGCATTTTTATACTGGATGGGAGGGAATGAAGAATCGTGGTGGGGAACAGCCTTTGCCGTGCATTTTCTGAATGAGGCCGGCAAGGCAGGCTATGAAGTGAATGAACAGGTATCGGAGCGTGCACAGAGTTATCTGCGTGAGAAGGTTCGCTCAAGAGAAATGGAGACCGCTTGGTTCAGCAAAGGCAATCAGACCGTCTCAATGAACCTGGCCAAACGTGAAATTGCTTATTCATTGTATGTGCTGGCCTCTTTGCATAAGCAGGATATGGCGACCATGAATTATTACAAGGCCAATCATGCTTTGTTATCAGATGATTCACGTTGTCTTTTGGCCTGCGCTTATCTCGCGGCCGGTGATCGCGCGAGCTACAATGCTCTGATGAATAAACCCGAAAGTGGCATGGAGTCAGTAAGGGCTTTTGCAGGTAGTTTTTATTCTCCGCTGCGTGATCAGGCATTGATGCTTAATGCGATTCTCGAGACTGATCCGACAAGACCTGATGTTGGCGAGATGGTGAAGCATCTTTCTGCTATGCTGCGCGGTGAAAGCTGGATAAGCACTTCTGAGGCCGGCTTCGCTTTTCTTGCACTGGGTAAATTCAGTCGGATGTCGGGTGCGAAAGATGTAGCCTACTCGCTGAATCAGAATGGAAAGCTGA
The DNA here is from genome assembly GCA_041183145.1 of Bacteroidota bacterium. Taxonomy (GTDB): domain Bacteria; phylum Bacteroidota; class Bacteroidia; order UBA4408; family UBA4408; genus JBEGML01. The sequence goes on from JBEGML010000336.1 coordinate 7,258, forward strand.
ATGCTTACAAGGGAACACAACGCTTCTCCGGAACATCCACGGCTTCAAAACAAGTCAGCATAAGCAATACGGGGAAAAGTCCCTTGTATTTTTTCCGTACCGTATCCGGCACCTCTGCTGATGGCAAGGTGAAGGAAGAAGATCGTCATCTGATGGCCCGACGCACCTTTTACACGCGAAATGGAAAGCCTGCAGGAAATACCTTTCAGCAGGGAGAATTATTGGTGGTGAAGCTGAGTTTGAAGAATACTGAAAGGGGAGATGTCCCCAATGTGGTTTTAAGCGATTTGCTTCCGGCCGGATTTGAAATTGAAAATCCACGTCTCACCGGAGGGCAACAACTGCCCTGGATCAAGGATCAATCGGAGGCTGAACATTTCGATATACGGGATGACAGAATCAATTATTTTACCACGGCAAGCGGTACCGAGCGTTACTTCTATTACATGGTCAGAGCAGTGACGGCAGGTACCTTCAGGCTGCCTCCTGTTTCTGCTGATGCCATGTATGATGGCGACTATCACTCTTACGCAAATTCCGGATATATCAGCATTGTATCGGGCAAGAATGAAGTGGTGGCAGGTCGTTAGAAAAATAGTATACAAGCCGGCTCTCTTCCTGCTTGTACTTTTTCTTCTTTTTTTTCTGACGGATAAGGTCTTTCCTGTTCAGTCCTCTAGACCATTGTCTAATTTGTATTAAGACAGCCGCGCAAATATAATTCAAGGCATGCTGAGCGAGGATGAAAACTGCAGAATGTATTCATCCATGGAGGACCTGAATCCTGAATTGATGAAAACAATCTTTATTAA